>NZ_JBNHEP010000292.1:0-193 GCF_050015995.1 Dapis brunnea BLCC-M229
GTGGGTCCCGCTGGTGCTGATGGGGGTCCTGGTCCCGCTGGTCCTGTAGGTCCTGCGGGTCCTGTAGGTGCAACTGGTGCTATCGGTCCTGCTGGTCCTGTAGGTGCAACTGGTGCTATCGGTCCTGCTGGTCCTGCGGGTCCTGTAGGTGCAACTGGTGCTATCGGTCCTGCTGGTCCTGCGGGTCCTGTAG
>NZ_JBNHEP010000292.1:293-3342 GCF_050015995.1 Dapis brunnea BLCC-M229
GTGCCACTGGTCCTGCTGGTCCTCCTGGTGCTCCTGGTGCTACTATCCCAACTTTCCCTATCGGCTACATAATTGCTGGAGACAACGCTCCTGCAGACTTTTTAACAGGAGAAATTGTTTTATGGCCTGGTCTATCTGTGCCACCAGGTTTCTTCTCTCTTCAAGGTCAAGTGTTGCCGATCGCTGGGAATCAGCAGCTATTTAATGTAGTGGGTAATCAGTTTTTTGGAGGCGATGGAGTTACAACCTTTGCACTGCCTGATTTAGTTAACATTAGTCCAGTTGGTCGTACCCTTACTCCAACAGATAATCTCACAGGTACATTGTTCGTTGAGTTCCCTACTGATAGCGGTAATTTTATACCTGCAGACGAAGTACCCAATGCAGTTGTAGAGGGTGAAAATTTGGGTGTCGCCGATCCAACTGTGACACTTCAATCGTTGAACTTAGGAGAACGACAAGTTCAGCAATTGGCATTTGCTGGTGAATAAAATAGCTAATAAAGCTAAACTGCTATTGGTAGATTTCTGCTCAGAGAAATCTGATAGCTGATTTCAACTGATCAGATATCACAACAAACTAATAATTAAACCTTGCAGTTTACAAGAACTTGCAAGGTTTTTTTGAGCTGAAAAATTGGAATTTTATTCAATTTATGCAAATTTTTAGAAGGATGATGTATCTAGTCAATTACAAATCAATTATCATGCCTAATTTATCCAAAGTAAATTGAAAAACTCTACTTATTGACTTGATTGCTCTGTAATAGAATAGATTTTCGTTAAAGCTAAAAACCTTAAATTATTGAGCTTGGGTTGAGAAATATAGTTTGCTTCCCACAGAATAAACCAAAATTTTCAGACGTTTTATTGGGTTTATCCTGCCAATAAATTTTCCTAGCAGTTTGTTCAACAAAGGTTCACGACTATCTCGATCTAAAACCTATTGCTCTCTAATCAGTTTACAATGAATATCTAATGCAAATAAAAGCTAAAGTTTGGAGACGAAAATAATGTTAGATACAATCGTATTAGGTGGCGGATGTTTCTGGTGCGTAGAATCTGTCTTTTTGTCTGTGGCAGGGGTAAAAGAAGCAGAGTCTGGTTATGCTGGAGGAAATACTAAAAATCCTGACTACAGGTCTATATGTTCTGGACAAACTGGCCATGCTGAAGTGGTAAAAGTCTCCTTTGACACTGAGAAAATATCACTGCGTGAAATCTTAGAAATATTTTTTGTGACTCACGACCCCACAACACTAAATAGACAAGGAAATGATGTTGGTACTCAGTATCGTTCAATTATTATGTGTCATTCCCAAGAACAAAAAGATATTGCTCAAGAAGTAATTTCAACTTTGGATAATAATGGCACATTTAAAAATCCTATTGTCACTGAAGTAGTTGATTTGAAGGATTATTATAGAGCTGAGGAATATCATCAAAACTATTTTAATAAAAATCCTTATCAACCTTATTGTGTATTTTCAATTCCTCCCAAGTTGCAAAAACTCAAGAAATATTTCCCAGATAAAGTATCTGCCTAATTGCCTAATATAGTTATCCTATCTTAGTTAAAAAGGGAGGTTCGATGGAACCTTCCTAATTGTAATAGACAGGGACTTGAATGCAGCGATAAATATAAAAAATAGGGCGGTATTTGATTCCGTTCTTAAAGCTCGTGGAGCCCGATGCAATGGCAGGGCTGCGAAAGGAGAAGTCCAGACTATAGCGCCAGCTTAGTGTGGGAGTATGTAACAAAAAACTAATATATAGCAGTTCCTAGGACATCTAGAACATTCTCGCTTCTTTCAAATTTAGTCCGTGCTGCAAATTTAGGGGCGAATGGCGATTTACCCCTACTTCTGACTTCGGCTATAATTCTGGGGATATCTATTAGACATCTCTAATAGTAAAAAATCAAGTCAATTATTACACTAAATAAGATAGGTAGGCACGAAAAAAACTAACTATGTAACAAAAAGTAAAGTAGCTCTAAAAGCTCTTCCCTTCTGCCTTCTGCCCTCTGCCTTCTGCCTTCATATAACAATAAATTTTAACGCCTACCTACTTATATCATATCAATTCTTTCCCCCTGCTCCCTATTCCCTACTCCCTACTCCCTTATTCCCAAACACACGATTAAAGAAAGGTATAATTTCAGACCAAGCTGAAGTAGTTGCAACAGAGTCATAACGATAACCATCATCACGCATGAAAGTATGCTCTGCTTCATATAAGAAAATTTTGTGAGTTACACCAGTTTGCTCCAAAGTTTTAATCACAGTTTGGCGATCGCCTTCTGGTGTATGAGGGTCTTGACTACCAAAGACAATAAGTATTTCACCTTCAATTTCACTTACTCGTTTAATAGTATCAGCTACCCCCTTACCTAACTTCCCACTAGGAATGCCAGTGGGATAACAACAAACTGTAGCTTTAATATCTTTTTCAAAAGCAGCGCGGAAAGCTAAATGGCCGCCAATACAAAAACCCATAGCACCTATTTTATCCGCAGCAACAGAACTTTCTGCTTTGAGAAATTCAATCGCAGCTCTGGTATCTGCATCATACTCAGGCACTGCTGTTCGACGAGCATTATCATTACCCCGTATCCGCCCCAGGTCATCTGGCTCAATGACGAGACCTATTGGCTCAGTTCGGTGAAAAATTTCTGGGGCAGCAACTACATAACCATATCCCGCCAAATAGTTAGCTAGACGAATTATTGGGCCTCCTAACTGATAGATATCGCTGTAAAATACAATACCTGGGTAAATTCCTGGTGCTTTGGGAGTTGCTACATATACACGCATTAAACTGTCATCAACGATTAAATTAACGTTACGTTTAGTAATTTGCACCTATTACCTCCATTGTTGTACCCAAGAATTTTTTTACAACACTACCTTACATTTTTGAAGCTTATTATGAACCTTTCTTCAGAATTGACTTATATATTTGAATAAATATTTGCTACATATTCTTGTTCCATATATACACGCATTAAACTGTCATCAACGATTAAATTAACGTTACGTTTAGTAATT
>NZ_JBNHEP010000293.1:0-5252 GCF_050015995.1 Dapis brunnea BLCC-M229
TATTATAGCGGATAAAAATATTTTTGTTATAATGATATATTAATTACTATATTCCTATGCTTTAAGTCAGAACTCCTAGAACTGCTATTACCGAATAATTAAGGTTTAAAGCCTCTCACTCGCCGTGGAGAAACAAGAAAAAATTTTCACGCTCCGTGTCAATCCAATCCGTTTTAGGGAGAGGTAATTATCCATTATCCATTAATGAACTATTCTCTTAAAAAAGAGTTGGGATAAATTTTTCCTTTTTTAAGAGAATATTATAGCGGATAAAAATATTTTTGTTATAATGATATATTAATTACTATATTCCTATGCTTTAAGTCAGAACTCCTAGAACTGCTATTACCGAAGAATTAATAATTAAATAATTAAATAATTAAATAATTAAATAATTCAGCTTTGTTAGCCTCCCCAATACCGCGTCTTACCTATCCGTTTTAGGGAGAGGTAATTATCCATTATCCATTATCCATTATCCATTATCCATTAATGAACTATTCTCTTAAAAAAGAGTCCAGATAAGTTTTGCCTTTTTTAAGAGGGTATTAATAGCGAATAAAAATGTTTTTGTGATAATCATTACACCAAACATTCTATTAATTGAAATTTTCCAATGTTTCAAGTCAGAATGCTCAGGACTGCTATGCTTATTGGTTTTGTAAATTATCCGCCAATTGACAATATGAAAAATGTTAAAAATGCTACATTTGGCTGATGATTTAATTCTGGGAATACCAGACACCGAGTCAATTAATTTGCCTATATAGAACTCTTATATTAATTATGATAAAAATCTGACTGGATTAATTTTCGTCAGGTTAAGTCCTTCAGAAAAATCACTTAAGATTGTTCTATAATAGAAAAGCTTAATAAATCAACATCTACCATTTCCAGGGAGTATATTTTAATGTCTAAAGTTAACATCTACCAATCCGTATCTACTAAAAAATCTATCAAATTAATTGATATCTCTAGTCAACTAGAATCTCTACAACAAATAGTATTTATAGACTCCTCTGTAGAGGATTACCAGAGTTTAGCTAATGGAGTTTTACCAGGAACAAAAGTAGTTATTATTCGTCGTACTTCAGATGGTGTCCAGCAGATTACTAGAGTTATTAAAAAATATCCTCACATATCATCTATACATATAGTTTCTCATGGTACGCCTGGATGTTTATATTTGGGTAATAGTCAATTAAATATTAATAGTATTAACAATGATTATTGCCAAGAGTTAGAAACTTGGTCAGTAACTAATTTATTGCTCTACGGTTGTAATGTAGCTGCCGATAATGCAGGTAAAGAATTTTTAGCACAACTCCGTGATATTACAGGTGCAAATATTGCTGCGACCGCAAGACCAACTGGTAATGTTGCTTTGGGTGGTGACTGGGAGTTAGAGGTTATTAGGGGTGAGTTGGAGGTAGATGTACCTTTCACACAGGAGACACAACAACAATGGAATTATGTTCTAGATCCATTTGAGGAAAAACCTGCCTTATTCCAAGTAATTAGTGGTGTACTTTTTCGACTTAACCCATTAACAGGAGGTTATGAGGAGATTGGTGGTACTGGTACACCAAGGTATAATGCAGCAGGTTATAACCCTAATGATAACTACATCTATGGTTTTGAAGTTAGTAATAGTAATCAGAAACTTCTGAGAATCAACTCAACTGGTACTGTTGAGTATGTCAAGAATGATGGTACAGTTACTACAGATGAAAATGATGCGGATATTTTTACAGTTAATCTTTCTCCAAATCCTACTGCTGGAGATATAGACCGAGACAATAATTTATGGATAACTAACGTCAATAGTAAAACATCAATACTTAGAATCAATCTTGATAACCCGGAAACAACAACAATAAATTTGACTGGCACACCTCCCAGTGGTGAGATGCCAGTAGATTTAACTTATATAACTTCTCAAAACAGTTTTTATGGCATCAGCAGTAACGGTGAATTAGTTACAATTGATATCTCTGATATTAATAATGCTACGATTAGCACAACTACAATACAGTTAGATAGTGGTGGAAATTTAGGTGCAGCAGGTTATGGTGCAGCTTGGACTGACGGAGAAGGAAAATTATATGTTAGCAGTAATGATGCAGGAGATGGTAACGGACAACTATATCACATCAGAAACTTTGCCAGCGCTCCAGTAGCTGAAGAACTCCTTCCTACAGAACAAACCGATAGTAATGATGGGATCTCCGACCCCAGGCAAATATCCGTTTTTGACATCCCGCTAATAGACCTAGATGGTACCGATACCCCAGGAACTAACTACGAAACAACATTTACAGAAAATGGTGGTGCTGTTAATATAGTAGACATCGGGACAGGTGATACTACAATAGATGGTGTACGTACTACTGAGGGTCTGATTATTCGAGATTACATCAACAATGGGACTACTGCTGAAGGTGATAGATTACAGGAAGCAACAATCACCCTGACTAATCCTCTTGATGGTGACGATGAGAAATTTTTGGTTAATGGTGTAGAACTAACAGATTCAGCTATAGTAACAGGTACAAACATAACTGCGACACTAACTACAGTAAATGGTGAAAAGGTAGTTACCCTAACACCAACTACAGGAGATACCGCCAGCATTGATGATTTTGCAACAGCACTAAGAGATATTCAATACCAAAACACGAGCGAAAACCCAGATACTACAGACAGAACTTTACAGATAGTTCTGGAAGATGAAAATAGAAATAAGTCCTCTGACGTTTTTGGACTAAATAGTAACCAAGTTCATATTACTGTAATGGAGGTTATTCCTGTTAATGATCCTCCTGCTTTTGAAGCATTAGACAATACTCCAACTTTGATCCAAGGTGGTGACCCAGTTGTTTTAGATAGTAATGCCACAATTACAGACGAAGAACTAGATGGCAGAGATAACTATGATGGTGCTATCCTCACATTAGAAAGAGATGGTGGAGCAAACAGTGATGATGTATTTAGTGCAGTTGCAAGTGGAACATTAGGAGCATTAACAGAAAGTGGAGACTTAACAGTCGATGGTACCACTATCGGTACAGTCACAACTAATAGTGATGGTACATTGCAACTGACATTTAATGGTGATGCTACAGGGGAATTAGTAGATCAAGTCTTACAACAAATTGCCTATCAGAACACAAACACAGATACTGCTCCTGATGAAGTTACCATCAAATACACAATAGATGATGGCAACATAGAATTCAACGATAGTTCAGCCACCGTTGCTGCCAACACCAGCAGTGCAGAAGTCATAGATGCAAATGCCACTATTAGTAGCGATGAAGCTCAGGTTGTAGACTACAAGGACGTCTCTTTAGTAGTGCAAAGAAGCGGGGGAGCAAATAGTGAGGATGTGTTTGCTGCAGTTGCAGGTGGAACATTAAATTTTACAGGTGGAAACCTAATAGTTGGTGGTACGACTATCGGTACAGTGACAACTAATACTGGTGGTCAATTACAACTAACATTTAATGAACTTGCCACTACTGCTTTAGTGAATGAAGCATTACAACAAATTACATATAATAACACTAATGTTAATCCTCCAGATACAGTAGTCATAGATTATGGAATCAGAAACGGTTCAGCCACAGTTGATTTATCAAGCACTACAGATGCGCAAGTAATAGATAGTAGTGCTACTCTTCCAGACATAGACTACAGTAGTGCGTCCCTGCTAGTGCAAAGAAGTGGAGTTGCCAATAGTGAGGATGAGTTTGGTGCAGTTGCTGGTGGAACATTAGATTTTACAGGTGGAAACCTAAGAGTTGGTGGTACGACTATCGGTACAGTCACAACTAATACTGGTGGTCAATTACAACTAACATTTAATGAACTTGCTACTACTGCTTTAGTGAATGAAGCATTACAGCAAATCACATATACTAATACTAATGCTAATGCTCCTGATGAAGTCATTATAGATTACCGTGTATTTGAGCAGGGTATAGGAGGTCCGTTATCAGGGGAAGGAACTGTTGTTGTTAGTTCTGTAAACACTGCCCCATCTTTTGAAGCATTAGACAATACTCCAACTTTTACCAAAGAAGGCGACCCAGTTGTTTTAGATGATAATGCCACAATTACAGACGAAGAACTAGATGACAGAGATAACTACGGCGGTGCTATCCTCACATTAGAAAGAGATGGTGGGGCAAATAGTGATGATGTATTTAGTGCAAGTGCAACTGGTACGTTAGTATTTGAAGATGATGGAACTGTTACAGTAAATGATACTAATATTGGTACAGTTACTACCAATAGTGGTGGTAAACTACAACTAACATTTAATAGTGATGCTACTGGCGATCTAGTTGATTTAGCTTTACAAAATATTGCTTATCGAAATACAGACGATACAGATACTCCTCCTGATGAAGTCACTATTAAGTACACAATAAATGATGGCGATATAGTAGATGATGGTAGCGTAGACAAAACGGTAGTTATTTCCGACACTGGTACTGAACAACTAATAGATGCAAATGCTACAATTAGTGACAATGAAACAGTAGACTACACTAACCAAATCCTGGTAATACAAAGAGATGGTAGTGCAAATAGTGATGATGTATTTAGTAACGATCCTGCAAGTGTATTAGGAGATTTAACAGAGGGTGAAACTCTGACAGTAAATGGTACTGACATTGGTACAGTTGCTAAAAATAGTGAGGGTCGATTAGAACTAATATTTAATGGTAATGCTACTACCACTCTAGTGGAAGAGGTACTACAAAGCGTTAATTATCGAAATACTAGCGACACTCCTCCTGATGAGGTTTCTATTTACTATTATATTATTGGGCAGGGTGTAGGAGGTCCATTAGAAGGGGAAGGATCTGTTGTTGTTACTATAAATGACCTTCCCACAGCAGAAGACGACACAGCCACAGTAGCCGAAAGTGGTACAACCAACATTGATGTACTAGAAAACGACGACTTTGGCGGAGACGGAGCCGGCACAATTACCATAGATGGAGTCACAGGAGGCACAGCCACAATCAACGATGGAGGCACACCAGACGACCCCACAGATGACACCATAGACTTTACTCCCGACCCAGACTTCGATGGAAACCCCACCATTAACTACACAATCACAGATAGTGATGGAGATACCAGCAGTGCTATAGTAGACATTAGAGTTACACAAGACCAAGTCCCCACAGCAGAAGACGACACAGCCACAGTAGCCGAAAGTGGTACAACCAACATTG
>NZ_JBNHEP010000293.1:5352-7062 GCF_050015995.1 Dapis brunnea BLCC-M229
AACTACACAATCACAGATAGTGATGGAGATACCAGCAGTGCTATAGTAGACATTACAGTAGAATCAGGTCCAGAGCCAAACCAACCCCCCGTTGCCAACAATGACAACAGCACAACATTTATTAACCAACCAGTCACATTCAACATTACAGAAAACGACAACGACATAGACGGCACCATCGACCCCAGCACCATCGACCTCGACCCAAGCACCCCAGTCAACCAAAAAACATTAACACTACCAACTCAAGGAACATTAACCGTAGATGATGACGGAAACGCCACCTTCACCCCCATTGATGGATTTGTCGGAGAAGTAACCATCCCCTACACAGTAGCAGACAACGACGGCGAAACCTCCAACCAAGCAAATATCACCATCGAAGTCGTCAACATCCCCCCTGTAGCCAACAACGACAGCGCCAGCACTGAACCGGGACAACCAGTCACATTCAACATTACAGAAAACGACAATGATACCGATGGCACCATCGACCCCAGCACCATAGACATTGACACAACCACACAAGGAAACCAAAAAACATTAACACTACCAACTCAAGGCACATTTACCGTAGATAATAACGGAAACCTCACCTTCACACCCATTGATGGATTTGTCGGAGAAGTAACCATCCCCTACACAGTAGCAGACAATAATGGCAGCACATCAGAAATAGCCAATATCAACGTTTCTATTAGCACAGAACTACCATTTGCCACCGATGACAACGCCAGTACCACAGTTGATACACCAGTTAGTTTCAACCTGACTGAAAATGACATACCTGATGAAGGAACTCAGATAGACCCAGCAACTATCGACCTCGACCCCAACACCCCTGAAGCCGAAAAAACACTCACACTAGACCAAGGAAACTTTACAGTAGATGAGAATGGAGAAATAACTTTTACTCCCGCACCAGGGTTTGTCGGAGTTGTCACCATTCCTTACACCGTAGAAGATACAACAGGAAACCTGACTAACCAAGGCAATATTACCGTAGAAGTCATAGACAACCCTCCAATTGCCACAGACGACAATGACAGTACCCCAGTCAACCAAGCAGTAACATTCAATATTAGTAACAACGATATTGACTCAGAAGGAATTGTAGACCCCTCTACCATAGACTTAAACCCCAGCACCCCTGATATCGACCAAACATTCACAATTCCCACTCAAGGTAGTTTCAATGTAGATAACAATGGTGATGTCACCTTCACACCCGAAACCGACTTTGTCGGAGAAGTGAGCATACCCTACACAATAGCAGACGAAAATAACAATACATCAAATCCAGCCAATATCACAGTTACAGTCACCAACTTACCACCTATAGCTACAGACAACAGTGAAAGTACACAACTTGGGCAACCAGTCACCTTCAACATTACAGATAATGACACTGACCCCGACAGTACAATAGACCTAACCACAGTAGACATAGACCCCAATACACCAGAACGAGACACCAGTCTAACGATACCAGGAGAAGGCACTTATACAGTAGATGATGCCGGAAATATTACTTTTACCCCAGAAGCCGAATTTACTGGGACAACCACTCCCATTACATATACTATTCAAGATAACTTAGGAGCAGTATCCAACCAGGCTAATATTACTGTTGATGTCACACCAACCCTACCAGAAAACCAACCCCCCGTTGCCAACAATGACAACAGCACAACATTTATTAACCAACCA
>NZ_JBNHEP010000293.1:7162-8491 GCF_050015995.1 Dapis brunnea BLCC-M229
ACGTTTCTATTAGCACAGAACTACCATTTGCCACCGATGACAACGCCAGTACCACGGTTGACACACCAGTAACATTCAACATCACAGAAAACGACATCCCCGATGAAGGAACTCAGCTCGACCCAACAACCATCGACCTCGACCCCAGCACCACCGAAATTGAAAAAACACTAACAGTAGACCAAGGAAACTTTACAGTAGATGAGAATGGAGAACTAACTTTTACTCCCGCACCAGGGTTTGTCGGAGAAGTAAATATTCCTTACACCGTAGAAGATACAACAGGAAACCTAACCAACCAAGGCAACATTACCGTAGAAGTCATAGACAACCCACCCATAGCCACAGACGACAATGACAGTACCCCAGTCAACCAACCAGTAACATTCAATATTAGTAACAACGATATTGACCCAGAAGGAGTAGTAGACCCAACCACCATAGACCTAGACCCCAGCACCCTTGGTATTGACCAAACATTCACAGTCCCCACTCAAGGTACTTTCAACGTAGACGAAAATGGGGATGTCACCTTCACACCCGAAACCGACTTTGTAGGAGAAGTGACCATACCCTACACAATAGCAGACGAGAACAACAATACATCAAATCCAGCCAATATCACAGTTACAGTAACCAACCAGCCACCTGTAGCTACAGACAACAGTGAAAGTACAGAACAAGGGCAACCAGTCACCTTCAACATTACAGATGATGACACTGACCCAGACACTACACTAGACCTAAGCACAGTAGACATTGACCCAAGTACACCAGAACAAGACACCAGCATAACGCTCCCTGGAGAAGGAACTTATACAGTAGATGATAGCGGAAATATTACCTTTACCCCAGAAGCAGACTTTACTGGTACGACTACTCCCATTACATATACTATTCAGGATAACTTAGGAGCAGTATCCAACGAAGCTGATATTTCTGTAGATGTAACTCCGGTAGGTTCCTTAAGCAATGATACTGCCACAACAACCCCCAACACCCCAGTCACATTCAACATCACCGACAACGATAGTTCCATCGACCCTACTACCATCGACCTGAACCCCAGCACCCCTGATATCGACCAAACATTCACAGTCCCCGGAGAAGGCACATTTACCGTAGACGAAAATGGCAACGTCACCTTCACCCCCATTGATGGTTTCGAGGGTACAGCAACAATTCCTTATGTAGCACAAGACCCAGACGGCAACCCCTTAGCACCCGCTGACATTTCCGTAGATGTAACTCCGGTAGGTTCCTTAAGCAATGACACTGCCACAACAACCCCCAACACCCCAGTCACATTCAACATCACCGACAACGATA
>NZ_JBNHEP010000293.1:8591-40896 GCF_050015995.1 Dapis brunnea BLCC-M229
CCCCCATTGATGGTTTCGAGGGTACAGCAACAATTCCTTATGTAGCACAAGACCCGAACGGGAACCCCTTAGCACCCGCTGACATTTCTGTAGATGTAGCCTCTACCCCAGAACCAACCCCAGAACCAACGCCAGAACCAACGCCAGAACCAACGCCAGAACCAACGCCAGAGCCAACGCCAGAACCAACGCCAGAACCAACGCCAGAACCAACGCCAGAACCTACTCCAGAACCAACTCCAGAACCAACTCCAGAACCTACTCCAGAACCAACTCCAGAACCAACTCCAGAGCCTACTCCAGAGCCTACTCCGCCTACTCCAGAGCCTACTCCAGAGCCTACTCCAGAGCCTACTCCAGAGCCTACTCCAGAACCGACTCCAGAACCGACTCCAGAACCAACGCCAGAACCAACGCCAGAACCGACTCCAGAACCGACTCCAGAACCGACTCCAGAACCGACTCCAGAACCAACGCCAGAGCCTACTCCAGAACCAACTCCAGAACCAACTCCAGAACCAATAGATGATGACCATTCTTGTCCTCCACCTCCAACTATAGAACTTGTAGATTTACCTGTTGTACCTTCTCTAGTTCTTAATTCCAATCAATTTGAAGACTTTTTCTTCGGTACAGAAGACGGCGAAGTTATTCAAAGTAGTAACCTAAATCGAACTGGTCTTGCTATTGATGGTTTGGAAGGCGACGATTTTATGGAAGGTTCTAAAGATAGTGACACCATGTTTGGTGGTCTGGGAAATGACTCAATTTTTGCTAAGCGTGAATCTGACTTTATTAATGGTAAAGAACAAAATGATGATATCTACGCTGGAAAAGGTGACGATACAGGTCGTGGAGGTAAGGATGATGATAAGATATATGGTGATATCGGCAGCGATACCCTATTAGGTGATAAAGGTAACGATATCTTATGGGGTGGTACTCCTGGTGGTAACGACAAAGACTCCACAGGCAGCGATTTTATGAACGGTGGCAGGGGGAATGATTACCTCAATGGTAACCGCTACAACGATATGCTCATGGGCGGTAAGGATGATGATGAACTCCGTGGTGGTAAAGGTGATGACACTATGTTTGGACAGGAAGGTAACGACCTACTTATGGGTGAAAATGGGGATGACCAAATTGTTGCCGATCCTAGCTCAAGTTCATTAGAAGAGGACATCGGAGAAGATTCTGTTTATGGCGGTCGCGGTAACGATATTATGCAAGGCAGTCGTGGAGATGATTTAATGAACGGAGGTAAGGGAAATGATTTCATTTATGGAGGTAAAGATAATGATTTAATCCTTGGAGATAAAGGAAACGATACTCTTTTAGGTGAAGACGGAGATGACAGTATTTTTGGTGGCAATAATAGTGTTATTGATGGTGATGTATTAGGAGAAGACTACATTGATGGTGGTGCCGGAAATGATTTCCTTAGTGGTAACTATGCTAATGACACTATCATTAGTGGTGAAGGCGATGATACTTCACGAGGTGGTAAAGATGATGACTTGATGTATGGTCGGTTAGGGGACGACTTGATGTTTGGGGATCAAGGTAATGATACCCTATGTGGTTGTGAAGGCAATGATACTATGTATGGTGACAACCCCGAACTTGTAGCACCATTAGGGACGGAAGGTCAGCAAGACCAGTTATTTGGTGGTATAGGAGACGACCTAATATTTGGTAATCAAGGTCAGGATACATTGTATGGAGAGGAAGGTAATGATAGTTTGTTAGGAGGTACCGATAATGATACCTTGTTTGGATCGTCAGGAAACGACTCTCTTTTAGGAGAAGCAGGTGACGATTTCTTGTATGGAGGGGAAGGTGATAATACTTTATCTGGAGGTAGTGGTAGCGATCGCTTCCTGCTCAACTTTGACCAAGGACTAGATGTTATTACTGACTTCGATATTAATCAAGACTTCCTTGTATTAGCTAATGGATTAAATACCGATGAACAAAGTTTAACTGTTGAAACTGTTGATAGTAACATTTCAATTTTCTTGAACGATCAACTTTTAGTCACTTTAGAAAATTTATCTGCAACCTCAGAGCAAATAGCAACTCGGTTCACTACTCTGAGTGATTCCTTAATGATCTAATCAAGGAATAGGGAGTAAGGAATAGAAAATAGGGAGTAGGGTTGGAAAACTTATTCCCTATTAGGACTTACGCAACTGGCACATTTATAAGTGTAGGGTGTGTGATATCAAGTCCGGTAGCATAGGTATTGTAAAGGTAAGGAAGAAGGAAGAGGGAAGAAGTGAAGAGGGAAGAAGGCAATAGTAATCTAGAATACAGGACTTAAAAGTCCAAAAAAACTTAAATTTTTTGTTGATATTCACTCTTGGGTTTACACAAACGATACTAGCGGACATGATATGACACTTTGATGAATGTTGTACAGTAAATAACTGTTTGTAGTGCCACGCACCGACGACCAATTGTGACAATATTGTAATATCATATCCGGTTGAATAGTTATACTGTTTCACAGAAGTCAAAAGTCGTAGGGGCGAATGGCCATTCGCCCCTACAAAAGTTAAAAGTAAGATTTTATATGCTCAAAACTTTGATGTTACAGCCCACATTCCGCACTTCTTAACATTTAATTGATAAGTAAAATTTATATTTTGCTTGTAAGTCTTAGCCAATAAGTGTTTCAGCTATTAGGTGTAAAATCCTTGAATGTAAATATTTATTACTAAAATTCTCATAAAACTAGGAAAATTAGCGATCGCAATCTCTGTAAGAACCTTTTATCGTTTGAAGAATTTTGCAAGTGTAAAGAGATATAAAGATATATTGAGATCTGCGGAATGTGGGTTACAGTAATTTCAGCAAATTATTTCACATAAATAGGACTTATATCATGTTCGGATAATCACTTATAATAGTTTTTGTTTGTAGTATAGCTCTCAGCCCTATCTATAAGTTCGGGCTGAGAGCTATACTACGAACTTTAATTATAATAACTATTTAACCGAACATAATATTACGCAGAGACTCTACATATAGTGAGGGCGAATACCATTCGCCCCTACAGATGGTGGTTTGACAGTCAATTTGCGTAAGTCCTGATAAAGTATAATATCATGTCTCTTTGAATACCCACAATAAAAAATTGAGGGAACAGGGAACACTTAACTGGGAACACTTAACTGGGAACAGGGAGAAATTTATCAGAGAAAAGATTTTTATTATGGCTAATTAATGAGACTTGATATAAGATAAGTAGTGTAGCCTAAGTTGATGAAATTGGTATTATAATTAAAGCTCGTAGTAGGGCTTGAGCAATATCTATCTATCTTAGGGCTAAAAGCACTACTACAAACAAAAATTTTTTGTTTCGCTTTCCTAGGTCATGCTAAGGCAAACGCGACATGAAAGGCGTCAGCGGAACTGAGTTCTATCGCGCTCTTATCCAGACATCAAATAGTCCTGATAATAATAAAGAGACGTTACCAGGAACGTCTCTTCATCACATTAACTCAAATCACATAATTTTTGATACTTGATGCCTCAAGCTTAAAAATTCCAGCAATTAATTATCTACCTTCAAACCAGCATTATCTTGAGTATACGTTTCTTGACTAATCTTCACAGGTGTTGCTCCCCAAATCTCTTTCGCATACTCCATAATCGTCCGATCGGAAGAAAATTTACCCATGCGAACAGAATTATAAATAGACATTTTTGTCCATTTTTCTTTGTCTTGGAAAGCTTGACTAACCCGTTCCTGACATTCAATATAAGCTTGATAGTCAGCTAATAGCATATATTGATCGTTGTACAGTAGAGAATCAATCAGAGGTTTGAATAGATTAGGATTGCCTTTGCTAAACCGACCACTAGCAATCCGATCGATTACAGCCTTTAACTCTGGATTTCTATTATAGTAATCCAAAGGTTTATAACCCTTGGCCTTCAAATCGAAAACTTCTTCAGCAGTTAGACCAAATAGGAAGAAATTTTCTGCTCCCACTTCTTCACGAATCTCAATATTAGCTCCGTCAAGAGTACCAATAGTCATTGCTCCATTCATGGCAAACTTCATATTACCAGTTCCCGATGCCTCTTTGCCAGCAGTAGAAATTTGCTCTGATAAATCGGCAGCAGGATAAATTAACTGACCTAATGAAGCATTAAAGTTAGCTAAGAAAACTACTTTCAGACGACCACGCACATCAGGGTCATTGTTAACTACATCAGCAACAGCATTCGTCAATTTAATAATTAACTTAGCCATGTAGTAACCAGGAGCTGCCTTGCCACCAAAAATGAATGTCCGAGGTTGAATATCAATATTAGGATTTTGCTTAATGCGGTTGTAAAGAGTAATGATGTGGAATAAATCCAAATGTTGCCGTTTATACTCATGGATACGTTTGACCTGAATATCAAACAGAGAATTAGTATCCACCTCAATCCGATTATGCTTTAAAATGTGCTCTGCCAGGTTAGCTTTATTCTCCTGCTTAATTTGTTGCCAACGCTTACAAAATTCTACGTCATCAACATATTTTTCTAGTTGCCTTAGTTGATCTAAATCTCGCAACCAACTATCTCCTAATTTCTCAGAAAATAACGCAGAAAGTTTAGGATTACTCAATAAAATCCAACGGCGAGGAGTCACGCCATTAGTTTTATTGAGGAACTTTTCTGGAAAAAGTTTGTAGAAATCTTTGAGTACACCTTTTTTCAGCAATTCTGTGTGTAGAGCTGCTACCCCATTCACAGCATGACTACCCACAGTCGCTAAATTAGCCATCCGAACCGATTTTTCTGGTGTTTCCTCAATTATAGATACACGAGAAATTAATTCCTTATCTTTAGGATACCAAGTTTTCACTTGCTCTATGAAGCGGTGGTTAATTTCATAGATAATCTCTAAGTGGCGAGGTAGCAGACTACCAAACAAACTAATTCCCCAACGTTCTAACGCTTCTGGTAATAAGGTATGGTTAGTGTAGGCAAAAGTATGTTGAGTAATATGCCACGCACGCTCCCAGTCCATATCATACTCATCAATGAACAATCGCATCATTTCTGCAATAGCAACAGCAGGGTGAGTATCATTTAACTGAATTGCTGTTTTATCGCTTAAGTTATCTAAGTTTTGGTTCTGCAATAAATGCCTGCGGATGATGTCTTGCAAAGCACACGAAACAAAGAAATATTGCTGTTTCAGTCGGAGTTCCTTACCTTGGGGAGTATTATCATTAGGATAGAGAACTTTTGATATAGTCTCCGAACTCATTTTTTCTGCTACTGCGCCATCGTAGTTTCCAGAATTGAACTCTTCAAACTTAAAATCTACACTAGCTTCTGCACGCCACAGACGTAGCGGATTAACTGTATTCACTTTATAGCCAGGAACAGGAGTATCATAAGGGATACCAATGACAGTTTCACCCGGAACCCATGTTACTCGATAGTGGCCTTTGTCATCATGATATCCTTCTGTGATACCACCAAACTTGACTTCTACCTGTTCTGCTGGACGAGCTATTTCCCAGGGGTTACCAAAGCGCAGCCACTTATCAGGAATTTCAGCTTGCCAACCATCTTGTACAGTTTGGGTGAAAATGCCAAACTCATAGCGAATGCCATGACCCATTGCGGGAATTTCCAGGGTAGCTAGAGAGTCCAAAAAACAAGCTGCTAACCTACCCAAACCCCCATTTCCTAAACCTGGATCGTCTTCTTGTTCTAGTAGTTCATCCAAGTTAAGTCCAGATTGGCTAATTGCTTGACGAATTTCTTCATATATGCCTAGATTAATCAAACTATTACCTAGGTGACGACCCATGAGAAATTCGGCCGATAAGTAATATACTACTTTAACATCTTTCTCATTGTAGGTACGAATTGTCGAAAGAAACCGTTGGAGTAGGCGATCGCGAATAGTATAGGCCAGAGCTCGGTAGAAATCATCCTGTTTGGCCATTGACTCATAAGTCCCTTGCAAATAAAACAGGTTATCAGCTAGGGCACGTCTGAGAGTAGTGACACTCATGCCTGTGCGATCGTCTTCTACCCGAATTTGATTTTCAGTAGTGGGGTTGATGGGTTGATTCATTAGCGCTCCTTAAGTTTTACTGTCATCAATTTTATTTCAGTAGAAAGGTGGATAGACTGAATAGCTTTGCCACACAGGAGTTATTCTATAGGAAACTTTTGAATGAAGTGAGACTAGCCAATAGAATTATATCCCTTTACTAATCTAGGCGAAATTAAAGTATATAACTATCAAAGGTTTTCGAGAATATAAGTATTGAATTTTAATCATTTTTACAGAATTGATGGTAGGATTTGGGTATTTTTTGGCCATCGAATAGAGAAAATATTTATAGATAATTATAGATAAAATATAGGCTGAGATATATCACAAAAACTAATCATGACATTACCTAATGGCCCAGCTCTCTCACCATTACAACGAAGAATCCGAACATGGAAATTTATTTTTAGTCCCTTATCTACCATAGAGGAGCGATACTCTGAATATGGAGATGTTTTTAGAACTAATACTAACTCCTTGTTCCCCTTTATCTACTTCTGTAACCCTAAAGCCATTCAACAAATTTTTACTGCTGACCCTGATACTTTTGGCTTAAATGGTAGTAATGGTATTTTGCAATATTTTGTGGGCAGAAATTCTCTAATCCTCCAAGACGGCGATCGCCACCAACGGCAAAGAAAACTATTAATGCCGACTTTTCATGGCGATCGGATGCGTAACTATGGAGACTTAATATATAACATTACTTCTGATGTCATTAGTCAGTGGCAAACAGACAAACCTTTTCCTATCCGCAGGTCAACCCAAGAAATATCCCTGAAAGTAATTCTTGGTGCTGTATTTGGTTTAAATCAAGGACAACGTTATGAAAGACTCAGACTTCTAATGTCTGATGTTCTCGACTCCATGAGTTCTCCGGTCAGTTCTATTTTTCTGTTCTTTAGTTCCTTACGAAAAGACTGGGGTCCTTGGAGTCCGTGGGGGAGATTTTTACGCAAAAGACAAGAACTCCACGAACTAATACTTGCAGAAATTGAAACTGCAAAGAAAGAAGCAAATCATACTGATGATATTCTTAGTTTATTACTAGAAGCGCGTGATGAAGAGGGTCATCCTATGAGTGACGAAGAAATCAAGGATGAACTGCTGACAATGCTTTTTGCTGGTCACGAAACTACAGCCTCAGCTTTAGCATGGGCGTTATATTGGATTGACAAAATCCCATCAGTACGGGAAAAACTCAGGGCAGAATTAGCAACTCTTCCGGATAACTCAGACAAAGTTGCCATTACTAAACTTCCCTACCTCAGCGCTGTTTGTCAAGAAACTCTTCGCATTTATCCCATTGCTATGAATGCTTTTCCTAGAGTTGTTCAGAAACCTGTAGAAATTATGGGTTATCAATTGGAACCGGGAATGGTGGCAATAGTGCCTATTTATTTGACTCATCAGCGGGAAGATATTTATCCAGAACCCAAACAATTTAAACCGGAACGTTTTCTGGAGAGACAATTCTCACCTTATGAATATTTACCATTTGGAGGAGGGAGTCGTCGTTGTATAGGTTCAGCTTTTGCTTTATTTGAAATGAAATTAGTATTGGCGACAATTTTATCACAGTACGAACTTAAGTTAGTTTCTAATCGAGCAATTAAACCTGTTCGGAGGGGCTTAACAATGGCGCCACCAGGAAATATGCGGATGGTTGCGAAACAGAAGTTTAATGTTGACATCTCCAGAAAAGAGGTAGCAGGGAGAAATAATTGATAATTTCTGCTCAATAATTGATTTTATTTTTGAGGCGTTGCTGAATCAAGGTATGAAAATCAAAACTGAATAATTTCAAGTATTTGTTATTCAACAGTTTAGTTGGACTTTTAGATTTTTTACAGTGAAAATGCATTCAAACCTAGTATTAGCAAAGGAAATACCTGACCTTGCTTGAAATGGCTGAAACCTAGATATACCAGGAAAACCTTTGATCGCAGGTAAAAGCATTGCTGTATAAAGTTTTTTTAACCTGTTTTTTCCTAAAGTTCAGTTAGCAATTATCAGTAAATACAAATTGTATCCACGCATCAGCAACGCCATTTTTTATCGTCGGAGATATTTATTATCAAACAATCTAGCTTGATGCTCTTATATCCAGAATGTCTCTTTGAATACCTCAAAAATTTAGAGACTGGGGAGTATAGAGCAGGAAGCAGGAGAAAATTTGAAAAATATTCTTGCTTCAAAAGCTATAATTTTTATTGTGGCTAATTAATGAGACTTGATATTACCAATAAATGAATCTATTTGTAAGTTAAGGTTTGATTTTGATAAGCTTTCTTAGAAACAGAGGAAAGAGAATTATTAAGGTGAAACATTGTATTCTTAATATTACTAAACTGAAATTCTACACTACAATGGCTTTTTGCCACGGCATAAAGTACCTCAACAGCAGTGGAATTATTTTTATCACTAATACTGCGATTAACCTTCATCGAATGCACCTCTTAATATCAAAGTTTTGCTTTTAATTTAATCATCTCCTAAATTTCAGGGTCAAACGGTGATCGAATGTAAAATAATCTGTGATTTCCCGGTTGTTATCAAGTGAGGCAGTAAGTATTGATATAGTGATCATTATCACACAAGTATAATATTAGATAACGAGATTACAGCAGTTTTCAGGTCAATAAACCACATTGTCATCACTAAAACCCTGTAGGGACGTTGCATGCAGCGTCCCTAGTTTGTGTTCTACCGTGTAGGAAAAGCACTGTAAAAGGGAAAGCTTGAGACCTTATTTTTTGTTTTTTGATCAAAATAAAAACTTAAATTTTAGTTAAAAATACTTTGTTTTCAAAAAAATCATGGTAATCAAAAACAGATTTTAAGCTCAAGATAGGTATTAGTGAAGTGTAAGTATTAATACTCTCTACTATCTTTTAAATACACTTTTCCTAAAGCAGCAGGAGGGGTAGATTTACCTGCTAAACCAATTAAAGCGAATAGAGCAATAATATAAGGTAACATCTCTAAAAATTGATAGGGAATATTCAGATTAAAAGCTTGAACTCTTAATTGCAAAGCTTCTGTTGCCCCAAATAATAAACAAGCCAAAACTGTATTAACTGGATGCCATCTACCAAATATTAGAGCTGCTAAGGCAATGAAACCTTTTCCACTACTCATACCTTCCGTGAAAAATTTCACATGAACTAATGCTAAATAAACTCCGCCTAAACTTGCCAAGCAACCGCTAAAACCTACACTTAAATAACGCACTAAAATAACAGATATTCCGGCTGTTGCTGCTGCTTGAGGATATTCGCCGACTGCTCTTAATGCTAAACCCCAAGTTGTATTAAAAATAATATATGTAGAAAGGGGGATTAATAGTAAAAGTAGATAAAATAGTAAGTCTTGATTTAAGAATATTCCTAAAATTGGTAAGTCTTTTAATCCGAAAATATTGATAGTTTCAATACCTGGTAAAGCAATTGTGCCACTGTCAAATAATACTCTTGCTCCATAAGCAGTTAATCCTGAAACTGCTAAATTTATTGCCAGACTTGAGACTATTTGATTGACTTTTAAATTGACACAAAGATGGGCATGAATTAAGCCTAAAATTCCTCCGGCTAAAACTGCGATAAAAGTTCCTAGCCAGACATTTTCAGTAGTAATAGAAACAGCGGCACTGACAAAAGCTCCTGTTAATAACATTCCTTCCAAAGCAATATTAAGTACGCCGGAACGTTCGGAAAATATTCCTCCTAAAGCAGCAAAAGCTAGAGGTACAGAAAGTCTAATTGTGGCAGATAAATAATCAGAGAAAAAGTCGATATTTGATAAATTCATTTCCTATTTTGAGTGATGAATCCTAAAAACCTAACCCCCCTGCCCCCTTCCCTACAAGGGAATGGGGATTTCAAAGCCTCTCTCCTACCAGGAGAGAGGTTTGGAGAGAGGTTTTTCTAAGTTTAGAAACAGTTTCTAAGAGGAAGGTTTAATAAATGTAAAACTATTTAAGTGAATTACTTTTAATTTTAAAATTAAATCTTTTTCTTTGCTCTTCAAATGCCAGACTTATTGCCAAAAACAACACTGTCAAACCTTGAATAGCATAAACAATGGTTATCGACACCCCCGCACTCCGCTGCATCACATTTGCCCCACTCCTGAGAACGCCAAAAAATAAGGATGTTAAAATTACTGCCAGTGGGTTGCCCCGACTTAATAAAGCAATGGCGATCGCGTCAAAACCATAACCAGGAGAAAAATTTTCAAACAACCGATATTTTGCTCCCAATACTTCTGCGCTTCCCGCTAAACCTGCTAAACCACCGGATAAACCCATAACTGTGACAATAGTCTGATTAACAGAAATTCCAGCATAACGAGCGGCAGTCGGGTTTTGCCCAACGGCATCTACTTGATAACCGAAGGCAGTAAACGACAACACGACGGCTAAAATTATGGCAATAGCTAACCCTAATAAAATTCCGGCGTGAGCTTGAGTTTTCGGCAAAATTATCGGTAAACGCGCTGACTCGGCAATGAGGGGAGTGTAGGGACTAGGGGCGTCGGGGGCGATAAGTGGTTCATTTACCATGTAGTTGACAAAATTTTGAGCGATATAATTTAGTAGTAGGGTAGTCAGCACTTCATTTAAACCACGGGCGACTTTCAGATAACCAGCGATCGCTCCCCAAATTGCTCCGAGAAGAAAACCTGCTGTCAATGCTAGGGGTAAATGTATCCATATTGGGAAGTTGGGCAAATATAGTCCGGCGACAACACTACCTAAAGCACCCATATAAATTTGCCCTTCCCCACCGAGATTAAATAAACCTGCTCGTAATGCTATTAATATTCCTAAACTTGCTAGTAATAGTGGGGTAGTTTTGCTGAGGGTATCGCTGAAACCAAAGTAGGTTGTGAGAGATTCTTGGAATAGGGCGGTGTAAGCGGTTACAGGATTTGTTTTTGCTAAGAGCATTAGAGCGGCTCCTGTTAATAAAGCGGCGAATACGGCAAATATTGGGAGTAGAATTGATTTGAGAATTTTCTGCATCATTTTGTAGTAGATCGTAGGTTGGGTTAAGCGACAGCGCAACCCAACATATACCTAGAATTTTTACCTGATTTTGGAGATACTTATGTTGGGTTTCCTTTGCTGCGCAACGCTTGCGCGAACGTCAACCCAACCTACACAATACTAAAAATTTTATCTTAAAATTATCAGCAAAACTTGTAGGGTGTGTTAGACGGCTTAAACCTTGACTATGAAAGAGATTGAGCAATCCGTCGTAACGCACCATTCAATATGTGTCTACTTTAATCTCAATGGTGCGTTACGGCGCAATGTAATGTTTGATAATTCAACGGTAGTTTGTGGTAAGCGCCTAACGCACCCTACTGAACCTGTTAATAAGGCGGCGAATACTGCGAATATTGGAAGTAGAATTGACTGTAGAATTTTCTGCATCATTTTGTAGTAGATCGTAGGTTGGGTTAAGCGACAGCGCAACCCAACAGAAAACTTATCGACTTCCTGTGCCATTAAGACTACACCACCACTGTTGATTTTTGTTGGGTTTCCTGCGTCAACCCAACCTACACAATACTATAAACCGTAGGTTGGGTTAAGCGACAGCGCAACCCAACAGAAAACTTCTCAACTTGCTGTACCATTATGGCTGTATTAGCACCGTTGATTTTTGTTGGGTTTCCTTACGTCAACCCAACCTACACAATACTGAAACGCTTATATGTTAAAGTCTACAAGTCTCTGCGCGAGAGAAGAGTACACAACCCCCGCCTCTCCTCCTCCCACCCCCAGACGATACCCCACAATACTATTGGTAGGTGTCCCGTGTAACGCGCAAGGGGGGCGTATAAGTCTGAGTAACCTAACCATCCTTTTTTATCATGCCACCCGACTTTGTTAGCGAACTGTTCGTATACTTCTTTATTATACTCCTTCGTACCACCCAAACTTTGATAAATTTTCTTTTGCACAGAAAAGCCAAACTTACCATCACTGTATTTTACCCAAAGCTGGTCTATTATGCAGAGGTCTTCGCAAGGAAATTTCTCTATATCTTCGACTCTTAGGAAATGTTTCTCCTCTCGCCCTGCAACTTGTAACATAACACGATAAGCTTCCATATCCGCCTCTTTCCAATTTTTAGCAGCTAGGAATTCACGCAGTTTAAAATATTTAGAAGATAAACTTTGTTGTGGTGAAACTTCCAGGAGTTTTTTAGTCGAACCATTGTCAAAAATATACTTTTTGCCAGATTTTTGCTCATTATCCAATGTCATTTCAGAGCAAAGTAATTGTCGAATTTTAGGGTAATTATCAATCCAATAATTTGCATTTCCTGTTTCCTGATTATTTGTAGATTCAGGACTAAGTACGGTGGAATTATTTGATGGAATAGATTTATCAACAGCATCTTTTTCTAACTCAGCAAGTAGTTGATGATTATTCTTTAGTTCCAAAAGAAGACGGGGATATCTGAGGGTAATAGCAGTAAACTTAGCTATTTGTTCAGTGGTTATTGTTTCTCTTTCAGCAAAAGTAACTCCAATAGAATAATAGGCAATATAAATCCTGAGTCTCAGTACATTAATATATTGTTTTAAACGACGGGGATTATAATCAAAAAAAGGAGCAACTATTTCCATAACTTGACCAAGGCTTTCTCGGTCTAAATCTTTTTCAATAATTGGGAAAATAGGTAAATCTGGAGATGAAGTATCAGCCTCTTGAGATTCTAAGTTTTGTTCTGAAAAAGAAGACTCATCTGCCTCTGTTTTTTCTGCTTCTTTTTCCTTTAGTGAAAATACTCTGGCTTTAAATTTTTCTATCCATTCTTTTCCATCATTAAAACTTGCAGAAAAATCAAATACTTCAGCAATTAAACTATGAGAGATCCAAAAAAAGCGTTTTTCTTGTTTTTCTGGAGAAGTTTTTATTTCTGAAATTTTTTCAACAAAACTATCCAATATCTTTTGAGAAGGTGCAGGAACAGAGAATGATAATTGCACAAACTTTTCCAGAAAACTAAAGCCATAATCAACCTTTTTGCTCAACTTCTGACTTTCATTTTCCTGTGCTTGATTTTCGGCGATCGCTGAAGCCAAAAAAGGAATAACATTTCTTTGTTTAAAACTTATCGCTGCTGCTACCTTTTCCCAATCCATACCCAAAATAAAAATTATCTTTGGGTCATTAGAAATCATCATATTTAGAGCTTGCAATAGATCGGCAGATTTACCCAAATCACAACGATCGAGGTCATCAATAAAAACATAAATCTTCTCATTTTCACCCACATAAGCATCAACAATTTTAGAAAAATCCTCGTGAAACTTTTCAATAAAAGCAACTTGTTTATCATAATCAGGATGCTCAAGATATTGAGTCAAATCCATTTTCTGGTCGCCAATTAAATCCTTTAATATTGCCAGAAGTTTTCCTACTCCAGCAAACCCAGCACCATAACCTCCTAGTTGTAACCAAAAACTTAAAACTTGATTATTTTCATCCTCTTTATTATCAGTGTTTTGCTCGCCTTCTTTATTTTCCGCTTCTCCCTCAGAATCTGTTTTAACAATATCTGCAAACTTTTCATAAAAAGGAAAAATTCCCGCAAATTTATCTGGAAAAAATACAACAATTGGAATAGAAATAATAATAGTTGCCATTAACCATATTATTACCAAAGTCTGGAGAAATTTCACTGGTTTATTTTTCCAGTCAAGACGATTACGGATTAGAATTAAGTAACTCCAGAAATTATATAAAATATCAGATAAATTGCGATTATTAGACAATTGTTCTAAAAAAGAAAGAGCAAAAGTCGCCCAAAGTGATTCAGATTTTTCATGTCGCCAAGCATTAAACCAAACTGTTTGAGTTTCTTGCTTTAATCTCAATCTAAAAAATTCATAGATATCTGATACATCGCTGAAAATAATCCGGTCTTTTTTAATTTTCTGCCAAACTTTTTTTGACTCTTCCCGATCTAATTCTTTAGACTTCTTTTTAACCTCAGTTTCCAGTTGTTTCATAAAAGAAGATTTACCACTACCCCATTCACCTTCGATAGAAATAGTAAGTGGCGGTTTAGTATCTTTATGAGTTAAAAACTCAGCCATTGCTACAACATAAGGGGTAAAACCAAGTTCATCATTTGTAGCAGGTTGGTCGCCCACCGTAATAATTTGCTTTGAGTTTTCCGTAGATTCTGGCATCATTTTAAAAGTTAATAATTATCGTAAAACTGCAATAAATTAAATCATAGAGCAGATTGCAAATACATTGAAGTATAGCGATTTTAACTCTAGTAAGGTGCATCAACGACTAAATCCCCCTTTTTAAGGGGGACTTCTGGTTCCCCCCTTGAACAAGGCAGTAGGGGGGATCTCCAGGAGTATACCTCACCAAACTGAAATCTTTTGTACTAAAATCATCCACTATTTTAGCTGTACTACTAGGGGTAAAATTGACTTGATGATTTTCTTAAATTGTGTTGCTTTCATGTTATAATCAACCAGAAAAATTATCAGCAATTAAGGCAAAAATAGCTAACTATGGCAACTTATTTAATAACAGGAACTAATCGGGGTATTGGCAAAGAATTATGTAAACAAGTTCATAGCAAAGGTAATAAAGTAATTGCTGTTTGTCGCGAGTCAGATTGGGAATTAGAAAGTATAGGAATTTCTGTAGAAACGGGAGTAGATATTACTTCGGAACAAGATGTAGCAGGTTTAGTTAATCGTCTCCAAGGATTCAAATTAGACGTATTAATTAATAATGCCGGAATAGTTGAAAGAAAAGGAAACTATCTAGATGATTTAGATTTTGATAGTATTCGCAAACAATTTGAAGTGAATGCTATCGGAACCTTGCGCCCAACTCATGCTTTATTACCTTTGATGGAGTCTGGTGGAAAAATTGCCATTATTACGAGTAGAATGGGTTCCATTGATGATAATACTTCCGGCGGTTCCTACGGTTATCGAATGTCAAAGGTTGCTGTTAGTATGGCTGGTAAATCTTTATCTGTTGATTTAAAATCACAGGGAATTGCCGTAGCAATTTTACATCCAGGTTTAGTTAGCACTAGAATGACAAATTTTACAGGTATTTCTCCGGAAGAATCTGCAAAAAATTTGTTAGCTAGAATTGATGAATTAAACTTAGAAAATACAGGAACTTTTTGGCACGCCAAGGGTGAGGTATTACCTTGGTAGTTAAGGAATATTGGCGTTGCTGAATTAAGGGATGAATATTAAGTGGGATAGGCATCCTGCCTGTCCCAAAATATCAGGAACGGGCAAGATGCCCATTCCACAAAACTATAGAAAAAAGAAAAAAAGAGGGTAAAGGGCAAAAGGGGAAAAGAAAAAAGGGTTAAAGAGTTCTCCCACCACCACACACAACACGAAAACCAATAATGTTGATGAGGTTGGCGCGCCTATCGTAAATGTCGCGATACGCGGAACGGCAGATAATAGGAATGTAGCTCCAGGAACCGCCACGCAGTAAGGCATAATGTTTTTTTTCATCATTTTCCAGCCAAGCGCTGCCATCAGTAGGCACACCTTCATAGTTACCATGCCAGTCATCAGCGCACCATTCACAGACGTTACCGTGCATATCATATAAACCAAAAGCATTAGGAGGAAAAATCCCTACATCTGTTGTTTGTTTTCGATATTTACCTTGAGGGGAGTTGCCATAGGTATAGTTACCATTGTAATTAACTAAATCAGTGGTAATAGTTTCTCCAAAATAAAATGGTGTGGTTGTACCTGCACGACAAGCATATTCCCACTGACTTTCACTCGGCAGTTTGTATATTTTTTCAGTTTTCTGAGATAGCTTTTGACAAAATTCTGTTGCATCGTACCATGACACACATTCTACTGGGCGGTTTCCTCCTTTAAAGTGAGAGGGATTTTTACCCATAATGGCTTGATATTGATTTTGAGTAATAGGGTATTTACTCATATAAAAAGGTTGCAGAGTAACTTCATGTTGAGGACTTTCAGTATCATCTTTTCCCTCTTCATTTTTTGGCGAACCCATGAGAAAAGTACCGCCAGGAATAGCCACCATTTCCAACATCACACCTTTACCTAAATCTTCAGTAAAAGATGAAAAAATAGTAGGAGGTATTCCAGGCCAAATATTACTCAAAGCTTCTACAGAAATAGCTAATCCCTCCGCTCCATCTTTCTCCATATTAGTAGCTACACCCAAGACATCACCAGTTCTACAGTCAACAACAGGTGCGCCACTATAACCTTTACGGAGGCGATAGTCTGAATTTATCAACAATTCCCAAGCAATAACCCTTTGATTATGTTGAGTCAGGAAACTCTTTTTCCCCACAACTCCTTCAACAATTTTGAGCCTTCTTTTTTTCTCTTCACCATAGAGATAGTTTCCCGGTATCTGAAACTTTCTATTCTCTGCCTCAGATAAACTTATTAACTGCAACAATGGGTGATTTAGGTTTTCAACTCGCAAAACTGCCAAATCAAAACCCTGAATATCTCCCATTGCCAAAACTTTTGGAGAAATACTATCCACCAATAAACTTTCCTCACCACCCACATCCTCAACAACATGAGCACAAGTCAGCAAATAAGTATAATTTTGTTCTCTATAAAAAGTAAATCCAGTGCCAATAACATTTTTCTTTCTGTCGTCGGCACTGGTAATTAAAACAATAGATTTTTCTAACTGTTTATTCATTCTCTAATTGTTTAGGTTTCAGCACTAATTTAACTTTTAAGTTTGTACCAGCCTTTCCTTTAGTAACATATAAATTACCGAATTATTAATAACTAATTAATAATTAAAGAATTCTGCTTTAAAGCCTCCCCTTGGATAGGGGAAAAAAAGAAATGATATTTCCCAATATTCAATTCCGTAACGGTTTTAACCAGAGGTAATTATCAATTATCAATTATCAATTAATGAACTTCCCCCTCAAAATTAAAATCCACTTCCACCTCAGCTTGCTCAATTTCCATATCTTTGTTAATTTCTTGCCAAGCCTCAGCAATAGGGCTACTAATACTAATTAATATAGGTTTAACTTTAGCAAAACTAGATTTAACTTCTTTAATCACATTAGTAGAAATTGGTTTTGCTTCATCTTCCGGAACTTCCGCTTCAACTAAAATTCCATCTTCTAGTTCAATTAATCTGGTGGCCATATAAGTTGATGACTGAATTTAACTGCCATTCTATGTCAAGCAAATCAGCAAAATACTGGGGGAAAATAAAAACAAAATTAAGAGGTTTTTGAGAAGTATTCCATAGAACTAAATGAATCCTAAAAACCTAACCCCTCTGCTCCCATTCCCTAAAAGGGAATGGGGGTTTCAAAGCCTCTCTCCTTGTAGGATAGAGGTTTGGAGAGAGGTTTTTATGAGTTTACAAACATTCTCTAAGGAAGCGAGCTTTAACAACTAAGAAAAAGGCTTTTTGCTAAGTTAAATAAATTAAAAGAATAGGCAAAAAATTACCTATGCTGACCAGAATTAAAGAATTAGCAACTACCCTTGCACCTCGTCTGATTGAAATTCGTCGCCATATTCACTCCCACCCAGAATTAAGTGGCCAAGAACACCAAACTGCTGCCTATGTTGCGGGTGTATTATCTTCTTGCGGTCTTCATGTCCGGGAAGCTATTGGTAAAACTGGGGTTCTGGGGGAACTCAAAGGTAGTAACAATACTCATCAGTGGCTGGCCATTCGTACTGATATGGATGCTTTGCCAATTACAGAACGTACTGATTTAGATTTTGTCTCCCGTAATCTTGGCATTATGCACGCCTGCGGTCACGATGTCCATACAACAGTCGGCTTAGGTACAGCAATGGTATTGTCTGAGTTGGGAGAACCTCTACCAGGAAATGTCCGTTTTCTGTTTCAACCGGCAGAGGAAATTGCCCAAGGTGCAAATTGGATGATTAAAGATGGAGCGCTGGAGGATGTAGAGGCAATTTTAGGAGTCCATGTTTTCCCGACTATTCCCGCAGGTTCGGTGGGTATTCGCCATGGGGTACTAACTGCTGCTGCTGATGATTTGGAATTGACAATTATTGGGGAATCTGGTCATGGTGCGCGCCCCCACGAAGCTATAGATGCTATTTGGATTGCTTCTCAGGTAATTACTAATTTACAACAGGCCATTAGTAGGACTCATAATCCTTTGAGACCTGTAGTGTTAACAATTGGTAAGATTAGTGGCGGTCGAGCACCAAATGTGATAGCTGACAGAGTAAAAATGTCGGGAACCGTGCGATCGCTCCATCCAGATACCCACAAAGAATTACCTGCATGGATTGAAAATATTGTGGCCAATGTTTGTAGTTCTTATGGCGCTAAGTATGAACTAAATTATCGTCAGGGAGTTCCCTCTGTACAAAATAACCCAGCATTGACTCAATTAGTTGAGTCGGCAGCTTTAGAGGCTTGGGGTAGCGATCGGGTTACTATTTTACCAGAGCCTTCCCTGGGTGCCGAAGATTTTTCTATGTATTTGGAGCAAGTTCCAGGTATGATGTTTCGTCTAGGAGTGGGACACAAAGACAAACATAACTATCCCCTCCATCATCCCCAGTTTGAGGTAGATGAATCTTCTATTGTTACTTGTGTGGTCATTTTGGCTTATGCTGCCTATAAATATTGGCACAGTCACTAAAAGTCAAAAGTTAAAAGTCAAAATTTTGGTAGTTTTATTAAAGTTACAGGAGTGCGGGTATCTTGCCCGCTAATGGTATACCTGGCTGAGATGAAATTCATTATAAAAGTTAAAAGTTTGATGTTTGCGATGACTAGCTTTAGTAAAGCTAAATTGTCCTAACCAAACTTGTAATTGCTATACAAAAAAATTTACTGAAAAAATTGGTTTGAAGCTTCACCCTACAGGTCTTTTTAACGATAAATTATCTGCTAACTATCAGCAAAAAAATATTAAAATAGAAGTAGTAAATTAAGTTAGTAAGATGGCTTTGACTTTAGTGGTCGGTACTGTTTTGCTACCGCACAACTCCGTTAACGCTTCGCGAGATGTTTGCGGAGTATTCCGTAAGGAAAAAATGTTTCGCGGAGCGACTAGAATTGCGTTTGTGGAGCATTCCGTAGGATAGCTCTTCTGCAAGAAGCAGCTCCTCTGCAAAAAGCAGTTCCTCCGGAGGAGACAAGAGGCAGTTAAGAGTCAGGAGGCTAACTAATAACTGATAACTGAAATTCAGCCGGAGGTACTAATAACTGATAAGTGATATAGCAATCATATTTCAGTTGTAAGATTTTAGTGATAATTAGGAGTCAGAAGATAAAAGGATTTTGATTTATCTTAATTATTCTTAAATATCTCATAAATCATTCCTGATAACTGATAACTGAAAAAGGAGAAATATTGTGGCATCAGAACAAGAAGAACGAATTAAGCAATTGTTTATCATGGAAGCAGAAGAACATTTAGTAACCTTAGAAAATGGGTTGGTAGATTTGAAGTCTACAATGTCAGATTCTGAAACTATTAATGATATGTTTAGAGCAGCTCACTCTGTAAAAGGTGGAGCTGCCATGTTGGGAATGCACAGTGTCAAAAAAGTAGCTCACCGTTTAGAAGATTGTTTCAAAATAATTCGAGAACATCCTGTTGATATTGACCAAACAGTAGAATCTCAATTTTTAAAAGGATATGATACTCTCAAAGACTTAGTAGAACGTCTCCAAGGTCCTTATGGTTTGAGGCAAGAAGAAGGAGAAGAAATAGTACAAAATGCTTTGCCTGTATTTGCCGATTTAGAAGCTAATTTGAATACTTTAGTTAGTGGTGGAACTGTTTCTAAATCTACTACTGTTAGGAAGGTAAAAACTAATTTTGCTCAACAGGTCAAAGATAAATTAAAAGAAATGTTAGAGCTGTTTAAACAGGGTGACTCTCCAGATTCAAGAAAACAACTAATAGAGGGTTGTAATGGTTTGTTGAAGTTGGATGAAAATACAGAAATTTGGCAGACTTTAGTTACTGCTTCTCAACAAGCTCTGACTAATTCTAAGTTATCTTATCAAGTTCTAGCACCTGTGATTATTAAAGAACTTAATACTGCAGGTGAGTTAATCCAAGCTGGAAAAGTAGAGGAAATAGTACCGAGTAAAGATTTAAAAGAAATTGCAACTTCTCCCAAAGCAACAACTTCTGAACAAAAAAAAGTAACTTTACCAAAAGACCCGAAAGAAATGGTGAAATTAATTATTAAAAGTTTTGACCATAAGCAACAGGAAGCGATCGCTAGAATATTAGTTAAGCATGTTAAGTCATCTAAAAATAATTGATTAAGATTAATTAGTGGTTGTAGATGATAATTTTCAGGGGCATCTTAGTTTTATGGAATAATATTTGGTGTTGCTGAAATGTAATGGTAAGTAGCTGAAGGTAAAATTGAAAAACTTATGTTTAGCGTTGATACTTAATCTAAAAATCATTACCACTCAGCAACGCCCTAAATATCATAAATTTATTCAGCAACGCCTAATATTTTAATCTAGCAACAACTTTTGCTTAAGCATATCTAGTTCTCAAGTTCATTGTAAGCAACCCTAAATTTCCTCATTTCTGACTTCTGAGTCCTGAGTCTTGAGTGCTCTTCCTTCTTCAATATTTTCTTCAAGTTTATGCAAAGCCTGATTAACTTTTTCCTCCAACTTTTGAAATTTTTGTTGTCTTAAGTCGCTCCATTCTGGCAATTTATTAATAAACTGTTGTAAATCAATAATTACACTTGTTAAATCATTAATTTGTTGCAATTTCAGCAATGCCTAATATTTTAATCTAGCAACAACTTTTGCTTAAGCATATCTAGTTCTCAAGTTCATTGTAAGCAACCCTAAATTTCCTCATTTCTGACTTCTGAGTCCTGAGTCTTGAGTGCTCTTCCTTCTTCAATATTTTCTTCAAGTTTATGCAAAGCCTGATTAACTTTTTCCTCCAACTTTTGAAATTTTTGTTGTCTTAAGTCGCTCCATTCTGGCAATTTATTAATAAACTGTTGTAAATCAATAATCACACTTGTTAAATCATTAATTTGTTGCAATTCCGGTCGTTGTTTAAACTGCTGAGAAACCAAATCTAATTCTGTTTGTAATAACTTCATAGTTTGTTCTTGAATCTCTAACCGATTTGACAAACTTTTAATCTTTTCCATCAAAGGTTTAACTTTCCCTTCTCCCTGATTATTTCCTAATGCTTGAGCCGTAGACTCAAAAGAATTTATACTATCTTTTAACTGAGAAATAACCTGAGAAATTGACTCTTGATATTCGTCTAATTTTCTAGTATTATCAAATTTAATAGTTTGAGTTTGTTCTGCTAATTTTCGTCTGTTAAACAGATTTAACAATAAAGATATAAAAATAAAGACTACTGGATAAATAATTGGTTCCTCAAACATATAATTAGCAAAAATTCCGACGGCAGAAACCGCAATAAAAATATATTCAAGGATTTCTAAAAGACGTAGGCGGTGCAACATATTTATTGAATTATAATTTTGTTTGTTAATATATAGCAATTCCTATACTGGTAAGCTACAAAATTCTAGGTTTTAGGGAACACTTAACTAGAAATAGGGAATATAATAGAAATAAAGATAGGTTTACCTCATTAGTCTGAGAAACGTTATAGTTCTTGTAAAAATATTTGTAAAATCTGTGGGTTGGATTGATAAACCCAGCAACAACCTGAAGAGTAACTCAACTATATTTTTTCAATTCTTAAAGTACGCTGAACCCTACCTAATAGACCAACACAGCTCAAATAGTATATTAGATCATGTCCAGATAATTAGTGATAAAAAAAACTTTCTCCTTTTCCTCCTCTTTATTCTTTCTTCTTCTTTCTTGGACGTTGCTGAACCAAGGGATGAATCTTTGACTCCCCACACTCCCCACACTCCCCATACTCCCCATACTAATTCATCCCACAAATATGCAACGCCCTTTCTTGCTTCTTTCTTCCCTCCTGACTCCTGATGACTGACTCTTCAGTTGTTTATTTATAAGTATTCAACCGGACATGATATTGTATCATTGGGGACGGGTTCATTTGATTGAATATTAAGTCTCATTAATTTAACTAGAACCCACCCCTACTATTGCAACATTTTAGGTATCTCATGCTACTGCAATATTATAACTATATCACTTGCTTCTTGATTTTTCCTTCCCTTCTGTAGCACTACCCATTTAGGATGCGAACATTGGTAAATCTTGTTTGCAGAGCATTTGAGAACCGAAAACTCAGTCATAAATTAGTTTTGACTTTTGAATGCATGACTTTTGACTTGCGCGTAGCGCTATATTTCCAAAAGCAAAACAGCTAAACCAAAATAAATTAATACACCTAAAATATCAACAGCAGTGGTAATAAAAGGAGCAGACATTAACGCAGGGTCTAACTTTAATAATCGAAAGATAAATGGTAAAGCTGCACCAGCAACAGAAGCAATAATTGTAATAGCAAATAAACTAATACCTACCACAAAAGCTATAGCTAAATTTTGTTGCAGAATATAAGCCCAAATTATTGCAACTATCCCCAACATTAAACCTAGCAAACTACCAGCAATTCCTTCCCGAATAATCACCTGCAAATTTCCCATACTTCCTATTTCATCAGTGCTAAAACCACGAATTATTACAGTAGATGACTGGGAACCAACATTACCACCAGTATCATTAAGGAGAGGAATAAACGCAGCTAAACCTACCACTTTTTCCAAAACTTCTTCCTGAGAAGTAATAATTTTACTCGTGAAAGTATTAGTCAGAAGTAATACTAATAACCAAAAGACTCGCTTCTTAGTAACAGCTAACAAATTAACCTGAAAATAATCATCACCCTCAGAGTGTACCCCACTTAATTTATAAATATCTTCGGTCGTTTCCTCTTGCACAATATCAATAGCATCATCAACAGTAATAATTCCCACTAGTCGCCTTTCCTTATCTACAACTGGCACAGCAATTAAATCATAATGTTGGATAACACGGACTACCTCTTCTTGGTCAGTGTTAGTGTGAACGGACACCACATCACGATTCATTATTGCGCTGATAGTTTGTTCTGGGGAAGCAGTAACTAACTCTCGTAACGACAGTATCCCCACTAGATATTGTTGTGCATCAGTAATATATAAGTAATAGATAGTTTCAGAAACATCAGCTAAAGAACGTATTCTTTCTAAACTCTGAGCTACAGTATCATCAGACTCTAGACTAACATATTCTGGAGTCATTATACGTCCGGCAGTATCTGGTTGATAACCTAACAAAAGGGAGGTAGCTTCCCTTTCGCGGGGACTAAGTTCAGAGTTGAGACGTTGCAAAAGTTTGGGAGGTAACTCATCGAACAGTTGAGCACGGTCATCAGGTGACATTTTATTGACAATATCTCTGATTTCCTGATGGCGAAACTGTTGAGATAAAGATTTCTGTGTAGAGGGGTCAAATTGTTCGTAGACAGCGATCGCTTGTTCTGTTCCGAGTAGTCGAAAAACTACAAGCTGTATATCTTCAGGTAAAAGTTCTATAGCTTCAGCAATATCGGTAGGTTGTACAGATGCTAAGAAATTTTTTATTCCAGCTAGGTTATCCTCTGCGATTAAGTTTTGCAGTTGCGTTCGCACTTCATAAACAGTTGCTTGAGAAGATAGATGACTTGTGTACATTATTTTTTCCTGTTTCAGCTTACAGTAGTTTGGATTTTACTAGAGCACAGTAAGAAAGTTCCATAGAACTTCCCTACAATTCTTGTATAGCACTACGCAAATAGGGCGCGGACATTTATAAATTATCAAACTCACTCAGAGATTACTTTTGACTTTTGAATGCATGACTTTTGACTTGCGCGTAGCGCTATAGTTGTTACTGTGTTCCATTTTGAATCGCTAGGTATAAAAATGTTTGCCCAACCTCGACACCACCTCTACATTTTTTTTTCATATTTGTAAAATTACTCGTGCCAAGTTGAAATAAATCAAAACACCGAGAACATCAACAGCAGTTGTAATAAATGGTGCTGACATTAGAGCTGGGTCTAACCCAAACGAACGAAATAGGAATGGCAAAGAAGAGCCAGCAACAGAAGCCAAAATTGAGATTGCCACTAAACTTACACCCACCGTCACCGACACTTCTAAATTGCCATTGACAATAAATAAAAAAGCCCAAGCTGTTGCCAATAAACCGAGAATACCCCCAAGCATTGCACCAGCAGCAGCTTCACGCAGAATCACTTTCAATGGTCCAATTTTCCAGATTTCATCGGTATTCATACCTCGAATGACAACAGTTGAAGATTGCGCCCCCACATTTCCACCAGTACCAGTTAATAATGGAATGAATGCTGCTAAAGCAACTACCTTTTGCAGAATATCTTCTTGCGCTGTAATAATTCCACCCGTAACACTATTAGTCAGTAACAACACAAATAACCAAACCACTCTTCTGCGAGCAGCAGTAAATAAATTTACCTGGAAATAATTATCACCATCAGACTGCACCCCACCTAAAGCATAAATATCTTCAGTGGTTTCCTGTTCTAAAATATCAAGAACATCATCAACGGTAATGATACCCACGAGTCGTTGTTCGCTGTCTACCACTGGTATCGCCAGAAAGTCATAACGCTGAATAACACGGGCAACTTCCTCTTGGTCAGTACCAGTTTGGACGCTGACAAAATCACGACTCATTATTTCGCTGATAGTTTGGTTGAGCTGAGAGGTCACTAAATCTCGCAAGGACAGAATACCTGTAAGATGACGGTTAGTGTCAGTGACATATAGAGAATAAACTGTCTCGGTAACGTGAGCTAATGAGCGAATACGTTCTAAACTTTGGGAAACGGTATATTCTTCTTTGAGGGAAATATATTCCGGAGTCATTATCCGTCCCGCAGTATCTGCGTTGTAACCAAGAAGTTGGGCGGTAGCTTGGCGTTCTGAAGGGCTGAGTTGACCTAACAAACGTCGCACAACAGCTGCAGGTAGTTCTTCAAAGAGTTTGGCGCGGTCGTCAGGCGACATTTTATCAACGATATCTATGACTTCTTGGCGCTTGAATTTTTCGCATAGAGACTGTTGTACACTGGAGTCTAATTGTTCATAGACTTCGATCGCCTCACCTTTAGACAGTAACCGAAAGGCGATGACTTGCATAGTTTCTGGTAAACCTTCGATCGCTTCAGCAATATCGGGTGGTTGTACTGGAACTAACATAGCTTTAGCTCCAGACAAGTTATCTTGTTCTAGTAGAGCTTGAAGTTGCGATCGAACTAATTCCCGTAATTCTTGACGAGAAATTGTCGCTACGGAAGGGGATGAATAGTTATTATTTTCAATCAAAGCTAACCCTCCTATGATATAGATTCCTGAATCCAGTTTAGACGCTAAGGGAACTTTTTTCTGCTTAGAGTTAACTTCCCTGGTGGGAAGTCCTGCGTTGTCGCACCATGCGCAACGCCCGCCGTATGGGAAAGCGAGTCTTATTTATCGGGTTTATCCTGCATTTTTGTGCTTTAATAAAAAAACAGGGGGAGGACATCACCTCTGTATAAACTGCGACTCAAATATTGAGTTGAAGAATCCCGCGGTGTCGCCTAAGCGCACCGTCAGGAGTATGTCAATAAAATCCTAATTTTTAGGGGGTGGTTTATACCATTTCTCAAAAACTTTTCTACATTTTCTTGAGCCAGGGAGTGGGGGAGTAGGTAGGGACGTTGCATGCAACGTCCAAGAGGGAGAAGTAAACATAAGAATAATTAACACATTAGGTGGCTAATAATTATCAAAAAGTTTCCACTTAATAATTGAAGTGTCACCTATAGTTAACAAAGTCAAATGTTATCGGGAATAGTTTAGATAAAAGTTAATAATTTATCCAAAAAAACAGTACAAAACCTACCCCTAATTTCCTACTTTATTCTTCCTTCTTCCTTCTTGCTTCTTTTACAACCCACTACATTTATCTTGAGCAGAAATAGTCACTCCGATAAATGGAGATGTGCCTCCTGCTAACCTAGTTAAAATATCCGTAATTGCACTAATTTGACGCTTAGTCACAACATATTCATTGACTGTTTTTTGCCACTCCGAATCATTAGCAGGTAAAATCATGCCATAAGAAATACAGGTAAGTGGTCTGTTTGGTTCTAAAGCATATTGATTTTCTTTTAATCCTTGTCGGAAGGCTTCTCCTACTAATAAAATCCCGTCACTAGCAAAAGCATCTATTGTACCTGATATGGCATCTTTAACTGCAGTTTCTCTTCCCGATGCTCCTTGATAAACTTTTTGGTCTGCCAGTTGATATCGACTATCAATAAATTTTTGTGTAAGAGAATCATTGAGAACCCCGATTAAAATTCCTTCCAAAAATCCATCAGGATTAACTGTTAATCTTCTGTCTGGTTTCATCATTAAATATGTACCAGTTGTGAAGAAACGTTCAGAATAAATAACTCCTGTTGGTGGATTTTTTCTAATAGTATTAGGACCACATTCTAGATGAACTCGATTATTAGCTACACTGCGATGGCGTCCTTGCTCTGAATCTTCATCAAGAATAGTTTCTAATTTTTCTATAGTAATATTTCTGTTTAATTTTTGTTCTAAATCTTCTTTAAATCCATTCATTAATTCTAGACAAATTCCTTCCCATTTAGCGCCAGAAACATAACCGAAAGGAGCAGCATCTTTTCTCATTCCAACTTTTAGCACTCCAGTTTGTTGAATTTCTTGTAATACTCCTTGTGCCCTCGCACATCCAGAATTTATGACAGCAAATATAAGACTAAATATGATTATTGTTAGTTTTTTTTTCATGGTTGACCTCACATTAAAATCATTCATATCATCTTTACTCAAATCATCTACAGTTTTTGGTTCGATCATGATAATCCAAAAATTATACAATAAAATGAACAAATGTCAAGTTTTTAAAATTAAAAAATAAGGAAGCTGGAATAGACATCTTGAAAATAAAAAATAAGGTCAAATCTTTTTCAAAAATTAGACAAAAACTATACACCAATAAATTAGGTAGAAAAATATCTTAATGACTACCAAAAAGGAACAAAAATAATTATTGAGATTACTTATTAAAAGCTCATAAAACTAATATAAAAAGCTCAAAAAATAAAACAGGCAATAATGGTCAGTATCGCATTGGGGATGCTGCTGACGCAACACTTCGCGATCGCCAAAACATCAAAACAATTAATTAAACCAGGAGGGGAGTTTTCTTTGACATCCTCCCCGGTCTAAAGGCAGAGATTCCTACCTTACTCCTAGCAAAAGTCTAATTATTTGTACCAAACATTTATCACGCCCGGTATTAGTGGTCAGGATATTTAGTCAATTGTCAGGAGGTAATACCGTTTTTCTCACTTTGCAGGAAAGCGCGGATCTTCTCGCAACATTTTGATAAATAGACATCTGCGAAAAAGATATAGATTTTTTGTGGCTAGTAGGGAACACTTAACTGGAAACAGGGTATATATTTTCACGAAAAAAATACGAAAAATGATTTCTGAGAGTGAATTTGACAACTCTAGCTTGTCTTAAATAAAGAGCAAGTTTATTTTCTGGAGAGGTCTAATAATTTATTTACTTGATAATTGCATATCTATATCCAACTATGAAGTAAGAAGACATTGAGAGTAGAGATGTTGTATGCAACTTCCCTATTTTGATAATTTATTTATTTCATAATTGCATATCTATATCCAACTATGAAGTAAGAAGACATTGAGAGTAGAGATGTTGTATGCAACTTACCTACTTTATAAGGTGAGTGGGCAGCGATATAGCTGCCGCTAGGCTCCGCCAACACCCTCTATGTTTTCCGGTAAAATTTGATTGTGGGATGAATATAAGGAGAAGGAGGACGAGCGATCGAAACTTTACGATCCAGAAATCAAGAACATCTAACTCAAAAAAGTTAGAAATCCTTCCTTTCCATCGTCTATATATATAGACGAGTATGCCACTTAATTATTCTGATAACTTACCAAGTCACGTACCAGTTTTTCACACAACCTGGTGTAAATAAAACAATAGGAGAATTTTATGAACGAGCGTCGTCAAAAATCTTATTCCATTCGTGTTAATGCGGCTGAATTAGCCAGAAGTCGGCAACATCCAACCCATCAAGCTAATGGGGACGAAGAACGCTACGCAGGCGATCGGTATTTCATGTCCTTTACCAAAGGTTTAATCCATAACCCCAAAACAGGATTATTACAAGATCCAAAAGACTTTGTAGAATTTCGCCGAGCGATCGATGATGGCTTCATCGATCCTTTTACCGATAGAGTTCGTCATGGTGCAAAGTATAAGGTTGTTAATGGCAACATTGTAGAAGAGGAAAATCCGAATTTCCTTAATGGTTTTAGACAGTGGGAAGCTCCAACTGCAGGAGTTGTGCACGATCTAGAAGGACCTGATGCTCAAGCTGTCACCATGGCTCCCGCACCACCATTGTTAGATTTCACTGGAAACATAAACCTGGAACTGATTTTTGAGATGGCAGAGGTGTATGAACTAGCAATTCTTCGCGATTGTCCTCTTAACGATTTTGAGAAAGGTGCAAAAAATGAAAATTTGAAAGCATCAATTGGTCGCCTCAATACACTTGGTTACGTCCAAAATCAAAATGGACGACCCCGAAAAGTGAGCCAGAAAGGAAGACGAAGACTCGACCGACAGACCGTATTTCGTGGGTCTTCTCCAGGGGTAGAAGTGGGACCTTACCTGTCTCAATTTTTGCTGATTGGTAACAGAGCTGTCAACGGAGAGGATGGTGTCACTACAGGAAAAATCGCCTATGGTGTTCTGGAAATCAACCAAAAAGTTCCCATAGCTACCCCAGGAACAGACTATATGACCGATTTTACAAAGTATGTTGAAGTTCAGCGGGGTATTGCACAGCCACGAGAAAGCTATGCTCCTGGACGTCGCTTTATTTATACACCTCGCGACCTGGCAACCTATGTCCACTACGATGCTCTTTATGAAGCTTATCTCAATGCTTGTCTGATTCTCTTGGGAATGGGAACTCCTTTCGATCCTGGTTTCGATCATCTCTCTGGAGGTGGTGTAGCAGCACAAGATCCAAAAACTCGCCGTCACGCTAATGGTTTTGCTCTTTATGGGGGTCCCCACATTTTGAACTTGGTGACTGAGGTAGCAACACGAGCGCTTAAGGCTGTTCGTTTCCAGAAGTTTAACAATCATATTCGCTTGCGACCAGAGGCTTTAGCAGCACGAGTTGAACTGGTGCGTCGTAACAATGAATGTGACAGTACTATTCAGAATGAATTTATCCCAGAAGCCTTGCTCAAATACGTTCAGGGGTTCCTAGATAAGCTAGAAAATAATGGAAATGGTGATTTGGCAACAAGTACTCTCGGAAATATTTCCGCAATAGCTGAAGGTAGTTATCTGCTACCAATGGCATTTCCTGAAGGATCTCCCATGCACCCTGCTTATGGAGCCGGACACGCTACCGTTGCTGGTGCTTGTGTGACCATTCTCAAGGCATTTTTTGACACCAGTACAGTGCTTGTAAAGGATAGTAGTAACGAATATAGGTTCAAACGTATGGAGAAAGGCGATAATTTGGTTGCTTTCCGAGCAAATAATGATGATGATGGTAAGACCTTGGTAGAAGACACAATTAATAATATTTCTGAGGCTCTAACTCTTGAAGGTGAGCTGAATAAACTAGCTGCCAATATTTCCATTGCTCGAAACATGGCAGGAGTTCACTACTTCACCGACTATTATGATAGCGTTCGCATGGGCGAGGAGATTGCCATTGGTATTCTTGAAGAACAAGCATTGACTTATCCTACAGATCCCTTTGTCTTCTCTGTACCAACCTTTGATGGTGAGGTTGTAAGAATTGGTCGGCGATAAATCGTTGGCTACGCTGCTGAAAAGGTTACTCTTCGCTAGTATCCTGAGTTTGCTTTGAGAGAATTCAATCTTTCACCCATATTGCAGTTTGTGGGAGAAGAAAAACAAACGCGAGCGATATAGCTGCCGCTAGGCTCCGCCAACGCTACTTTTGTCGGATTGACTTCTCCTTTTTCTAACAGTTTCGGCGCAAAGGTAGGTATTGCAGAAGTTCCCAAAGTGCTGTAACTAATTAGCGATATAGCTGCCGCTAGGCTCCGCCAACGGCCTCGATAGAGACAGTCCATTTTATGGTCAAGTTTGATTGTGGGATGGACAGTAGGAGAGGCCATTGTCCCCCTAACAGAAGTAATATCAAATCCGCTTGATTGGACATAAAAAAAATCTCCAATGTTCATAACTACTAAATCTTTGTAATTCTCTCTCCTCCTGACTCCTGACTCCTGACTCCTACTGACTTAACCAATCTATAACTATTTAACCGGATTTGATATAATATCATGTCCAGATAATCAGTGATAGAAGTCCGTTCCACTTACGCGACCAAAAAACTTTATCCCTTTTAATTTTTTCTTCCCTTCTGCCTTCTGCCCTCTGCCTTCTGCCCTCTGCCTTACTTCCTCCAAAGTGTAATATCATGTTCGGATAATCACTTATATAGGACTTACGCAATACGACGTATTTTCGTCATTGCGACCGACAGGGAAGCAATCTCAAACCCTAGTTTTTCGTACCTCATGCGTAAGTCCTGTAGGAGCGATCGCTTACTACCGATTTTGATATAAAACCATCAATTGACTTCTGTAAAATCATACTTTGATCTAGCAACGCGAAAAATACTATCAGGTCTCAAGTTCCTTTTCAGGGGAAAGGTGACGAAATGATTGAGGTGTTATACCTGTCCAACGTTTAAATGCACGACTAAAATGCCCTTGTGTTGAATATCCTAATTGTTCTGAAATTTCTCTAAGCTTAAGATGGGAATCTTTAAGGAGAGTTTTTGCTCGTTCAAACTGTATTTGATTAATTACTTCATTGTAACTCACTCCTACTTCTCTTAATCGTCTTTGTAAAGTTCGAGAACTAATTCCTGTAATTTTAGCAACTTCACTAAGAGTAGGGTACTTTTTTATTGATGAAGATTGAATAACTTGTCTGAGAGAACCAACAAAATCTGTTGCTGGAGTAGATATATTTATCAGGGAAAAAAGATAGGGTGAATCAGTTGGTGCTTGAGTCAGACTTAAAAGAGTGATATCAATGGCGATCGCTGTAAATTGTTCCTGATATTTAATTCTTGTATTTTGCAAAGGTTTAAATTGTTCAATTGTAGAATTTGGTTTCATTTGTAAACAAATCTTTGACGGTTGCCAATGCTTTAAACTTGTTGTGTAGCGAACTAAATTAACCATTAACATTAAAGTATAAGCTTCTACCGCCTGTTGTCCAATAGCAATTTCTGGAATCCCTTGACGACAAAACCAGATTTCAGAACCCTTTTGAGATAACCAGAAACTAGCTTGAGAACTATGTAATCTTGTCAATAAACAAAGACGGTTGAGAGCATCATAAGCTGTCAAACTAGGGTACATCAACCCTAATATAAAATCAAAATTTCCCTGTAATCCTGTATGCAAACCAAATTCAATAGCTGAACCATTGGCTTTTCCTGCTCTCTCAATAAAATCCCAAACTTGATATTCTGGTAATAATTGCTCAGGAGTAGTTAAGATATCAACCCTAATTTTAGATTGTTCTAGAAATTTCTCACTGTTGGCTCCAATTTGTCCAAGAAAAGTTAGATAAGGTTCTAATTGAGTTGCACGAATTAGAGGAATTGGTTTCATAAAATATACTTGTTAAATTTTTATAAATTTTTCTTTTCATTATTCTAGATAATTGTGGCAAATTGGCGCGATAAGGTAAAGACTTTTTTTTCTAAGTGTGAGAATCTTAATACTGCATATAGCAAATCACATTGATGATCCATAACCATCTATGAATAGTTGGAAACAGGAGCAATTCCCACAGTTATGAGGTACATTTACGATCCCCCTAAATCCCCCTTTTCAAGGGGGACTTTGAAATTCCCCCCTTATTAAGGGGGGTTAGGGGGGATCAGGAGGCGGGGAAGGTAAAGACTTTTCTTTCCAAGTGTGAGAATCTTGATACTAAGAATAGCAAATTACCAGGAGCAATTCCCACAGTTATGAGGTACATTTACGATCCCCCTAAATCCCCCTT
>NZ_JBNHEP010000294.1:0-17077 GCF_050015995.1 Dapis brunnea BLCC-M229
CATAGATGGACAACAGTAACTTTTACTCTTCTATCATTACATATTGAGCACTACCGGTTTTTCTAGGTCAATAGCAGATGTTTTACTTGTGTAACTTTCTTCGGTTTCAATAACTTTGATACCAACCAGTTGACATTTATAAGTTATCTGTTGAATTAACTTATAGTGAGGTATTTGAGTAAAATTTTGGTTGTTTTTTTTGCCGATATTTGCACCTTGTTTCCAGTTATCATTTTTTCCTATGACTACAGTCCCAATATTATTTGTTGTTAAATACTCAACTACTAATTTACTGCTATTATGCAGATAATTCTCGACAAAACGATTTCGGTGATAGGTTAAAGCTTCAATTTGACGGCTAGTTTTTTTCTGGCCTTTGATCACACTTTGGTACTTAGCTTTACGCTTGTTATATAGTTGATTGACGCTTTTTAGTGGCTTCCCGTTAATCAGCAGTGGTTTAACACCAGGCTTATTTGTAGATAGAGCTACTAACCGGTCAATCCCTAAGTCAATCCCGGCTACATATCTTGAATTTATTTGTGGCTGATTTGTTTTTTCATACACAACTTCAATTATATAGCAGGCAGTAGCAGGTACTATCCTCACTTCGATTACAGTATCCACAACTACAGGTATTTTAATTTGACTCATAGATAAGTGACAAATACCATCTTTGAGACTTGCTCTATAAACTGATTCCTTTGAATATATAACTACATTTCTACCTTGAGTTTTATTTTTATACTTTGGTATTTTGGGTTTACCTAAAAACTTTTGTGGATGTTTTGACCATTCTTTGATGGCCTGAAAATAACCACGCCAAGTAGCAACCAAGCATTTTATTATTTGTTTTGATACTTTAGTTGGTAGTGATCTATAGGCATCGCTATCTTTGGTGGCGTGGTAAAGTTTAGTTAAATCCAGACTATGACCAGTACAGAAAAAATGCTGACGACAGTAATAATTAGCCAAATTATACAAGTTTTTTGACTTAAAGGCTAAGCGATCACACCAAGCCCAATACTGATGTGTTCGGTTAATAATATGTCTGTCAACAAGTCGCATTCACCTGAATTATTTCATTTCTTTAGTTACCTGTTTAATATTAAAACACTTTTCTACAAATAGCAACTACTTTCTACAATTTTTATTCAACAGTTAATCACCCTAACCCACAGTCAACTCGCCAAGGAGCTAAGGTTCGTTCATTAATTGATAATGGATAATGAATAATGGATAATGAACACAGACTTTACGGCCACTAGAGGATGTTAAACATTATTCAACAATGAGTTTGAGGATGATGAAAACCCTTGATGCTCAATGTTTTGTAATTTTTTTAGAGCTTGTTGTAACTGGTAGTTTTTCTTTTTTAACTCTTGTTGCAGACATTTAACTTCTCGTTGCAGATGTCTAACTTTTAATTGATTTTCAACTCTAGCTAATACCTCAACTGTTTTAAAAGGCTTGGTAATGTAGTCACTACCACCTACAGAAAAAGCTTTAACTTTATCCCACGCTTCATCAAGAGCACTAACAAAAATTACTGGAATATCTTGGGTTTTAGGATTTGCTTTAAGTTTTTGACAGACAGTATAGCCATCTAGTTGTGGCATATGAATATCTAATAATACCACATCAGGAGATCCTACAGCAATCGCTTGTAATGCAATTACACCATTAATTGCTTGTTGTATTTCATATCCTTGTTCTTCAAGCAAATCAGACAACAGTCTTAGATTTTCTGGCTGATCGTCCACTAATAGAATATTACCCTTCTCAGAAACTGAGATAACTGGTGACGAGGGAACTGGCGACGAGGGAACTGGGGATAAGGGAACTGGCGACGAGGGAACTGGCGACGAGGGAACTGGCGACGAGGGAACCGGTGAAAAAGACACAGACAAAGACGATTCAACCATCTGTGGCTGATAAGGCATTTTTTTTTCTAGTTTCTTTTCTAGTATACTTTTAATATTAGACTTAGTAATTTTTGTGTCCAAAGCTTCAGAAAGAAGTTGCCAAAGTTTAGGTGCAAGGTCTTGCTTCAAATATTTAGGAGAGTAGCCACATTCTTCTGCAATTTGGTCATAAGTCTTTCTATTTCCTTGTAGAGTAGTAAGTAATACAGTACGCTGTAAATCACTAAAACAATGACCCATTTTTTGTTGCATTAATTCTTCAGCCAATGCTAAAAGTTCTTCAAAATTCCTCATGGTAGTAAAACCCTTTTAATATGAATATTAACTTAAAATTTAAAATACTATAAATTCAGTATCCTAGCATTCCTAAATTCTTGCTATTATTAATAACACGTTCTCACAGGACGTATCTTTTTTCTTAGTTTTGGTGAAAGTCCTTATTTTTTTTTAAGGTAATCTCCGAGGGTGTCCTTTGGTGTATTTTTTACTTAACCTAAACTTAACCTAAATTTAACTTAAATTTATCTATACAAATAAAGTAACTCCGAACAAAAAATAGGGTCTTCCTGCCCCTTTTAAGGGGATGAAAAAAAATCAAATTTAGTATTTCAAACCTCTTATTTCAGATTTGAGGTACTGTTAACGCAGTTCCGACCATAGGAGGCTAACTAAGAACTAATAACTGATAACTGAAATGACCCCAAGAAGGAGAAACTTTGACTCCATTTTCTATCAAATGAACCGTAAAAAAACTACCCCCATCCCCAAATTGAGTATTCGCACTACCCTTGTGGTGTCGTTTGTCATACAAATTATTGCAGCAGTTGGGTTTACCGGATGGCTCTCGTTTCGTAACGGACAAAAGACTGTGAATTCTTTTGCATTACAGTTATGTAGAGAAATTGGTAATCGCATTGATCAGCAATTAGAAACTTTTTTAAGTATCCCTCACTTCATCCATCAGAAAAATGAAGAAGAAATTGCTCATGGTCATATTAATGTCCGAGATTTAACTGAATTAAGACGCTATTTTTGGCAGCAGTTACAGTTCTTTAAGTCAGTCACTGATATTGGAATTGGCAATTCTCAAGGTGAAATTGTTGCGGTTAGCTCTGTTGAAAATGTCACTGGCGTAGTCAGAGTATTAAATGCAACAACAAATGATAAAATGGAAACATACGCTGTTGATGAATCAGGAGAACCGACAAAGTTAATAAAAGTTACACCATTTAATATATACCAGCGCCCTTGGTATCAAGATGCACTCAAGGCGGGTAAACCAGTGTGGAGTGGAATTTTTCCCCGTTTAACACAGTCTGTATTAGCAATTAGTGCAGCACATCCTATCTACAGCGAAGAAGGTGATTTCCAAGGAGTTTTCTATATCCTGACGCACCTTTCTGAAATTGGGGATTTTCTCGAAAGTATAAAAATTGGTAAAACTGGACAGAGTTTTATCATGGAATCAAATGGACTGTTGGTCGCGACATCAACAGGGGAAACCCCTTTCCTTAAGAAAGATAGTTCCATAAAACGAATTAAAGCCACAGACAGTAGTAATTCAATTACACGAGCAACCAGTCAATACTTACTAGGAAAATATAGAGAGTTTAAAGAAATCACAAGTTCTCAGCAAATTCGTTTTGAGATTGAGAATAAAAATTACTTTCTACAAGTTTTACCGTTTCGCGATGACAAAGGTTTGAATTGGTTAGTGGTGGTCGTTGTACCAGAAGCAGATTTTATGGAACAAATCTACGCTAATAATCGTCATACAATTTTACTTTGTTTCCTGGCATTTGGTCTGGCTACGATCGCGGGTTTCTTTACTGCCCATTGGATTACCACTCCCTTGAGAAGGATATCCCAAGCTGCAGATAAATTGGCTCAAAGTAATCTCAAGCAGCAGGTGGAACCGAGTTTATTTATTGAAACTAACATCCTGGCAGAGTCTTTTAACAAAATGGCAAGGCAACTTGAGGAATTATTTGATGCCTTGCGTCACAGTGAGATGACCAATCGTGCAATTGTTAACACCATTCCCGATTTGATGATTCGCATTAGAAGTGACGGGAGTTATATAGATATTATTGGTAGCAGTGAGCTACCAGGTGTTTATGAGGTAAAAGTATTTCAAAAAGGTAAAACTGTCAAGGAATTATTGCCACTTGAGTTGGCAGAAAAGCGAATGCACTATATTCAGGAAGCCTTAGCGACAGGTAAACTGCAAGTCTACGAGCATCAAATTATATTCAATGGTCAAATCCGGTATGAACAGGTACGGATTATGGTTTTGGAGAAAGACGAAGTATTAGTCATGGTGCATGATATTACTCCTCGAAAGCAAGCAGAAAAAGCCCTAGAAAAAGCTAATCAAGAATTAGAGAAAGAAGTAGCACGACGGACAGTTTCTCTACTAGAAAGCCAAAGAACATTGACTACTTTGATGAGTAATCTACCTGGTATGGCCTATCGTTGTCTGAATGACTCCAATTGGACTATGATTTTTGTCAGTCAAGGATGCTATAGTTTGACTGGTTATTTACCTCAAGATTTAACAAATACCTCTCAATATGCTCAATTAATTCATCCCGAAGAGCGAGACAGACTTTGGCAACAGGTACAAAAGGCGATCGCCGAAAGAAGACCATTTCGAGTAACTTATCGCTTAGTTTCTCAAGAAGGGACAGAAAAATGGGTTTGGGAACAAGGACGAGGGATTTTTAATCAGAATGGAAAGGTTCAATTTATTGAAGGTTTTATTGCTGATATTACTGATTGGATTAAAGCTAAGAAAGACTTAGAAAAAAGCAACCAAGAATTACGGGAAATTCTAGAGCAGCTAAAAATCACTCAAGTCAAACTCCAAATAGCAAAGGAAAATGCAGAAACGGCTAATAAAGCGAAAAGTGAATTTCTAGCTAATATGAGCCATGAACTACGTACTCCTCTCAATAGTGTCATTGGTTTTACTCAAATTCTCTGCCAAGATGCCCACTTAAAACCAGAACAACAGGAACGTTTGAGAATTATTAACCGCAGTGGGGAACATTTATTATCCTTAATTAACAATATTTTGGAAATGTCCAAAATTGAAGCAGGTCAAACCACCGTTAATGAAACAGATTTTGACCTTCATGCTGTTCTTCAAGATCTCCAAGATATGTTTTGTCTCAAAGTTCAAAAAAAAGGAATTCAATTTGTATTAGAACCTGATTCCGATCTACCCCAATACATATCTGCAGATGAGGGAAAACTCCGACAAGTCTTAATTAATTTAATTGGTAATGGGGTGAAATTTACTGACAAAGGAGGGGTAATTTTAAGAGCTAAGGTGGAGAAAGCTCCAGAAAATAGGGAATATCAACTGCTTCAATTAGAGGTAGAAGATACAGGTCCTGGTATTGCTCCAGAAGAACTCGATAAGTTATTTGTGGCCTTTGAACAAACTACAGCGGGGCATCAAATTAAAAAGGGCACTGGATTGGGGCTAGCTATTACTCAGAAGTTTATTAACTTGATGGGAGGAGAGATTACCACAACAAGCACTGTGGGTGTAGGGACTTGTTTTCAATTATCGATTCCCATTCGTTTGAGTTCAACTCAGGCTTTTCCTGGCAAAGCAGAGAGAGGGAAAGTGATTGGTTTAGCACCTGAGCAACCAGAGTATCGTATCTTAGTGGTGGACGATCAGCCAGACAATCGTTTATTAATTTTAGATTTACTGGTTTCCAAGGGATTTTTGGTGGAGCAAGCTAAGGATGGACGAGAAGCTATAGAGATGTGGAAAGCATGGCGTCCGGAGTTGATTTGGATGGATTTGCAGATGCCTGAGATGGATGGATATGAAGCCACCAGACAGATTAGAGAGTGGGAATCACACTTAGAGTCAACTGCTGTGGCGACAAAGATTATTGCTCTGACTGCTAGTGTTTTTGGAGAGCAAGAGTTAGTTCTAGCATCAGGTTTTGATGACTATATGGTGAAACCTTTTAAAGAACAGGTAATTTGGCAGAAGATAAAGGAATATTTGGGAGTAGAGTTGATTTATCAAGAATCAGTTGAGGGTAATGGTCAGAAACTGGAAAAGACGATTTGTTGTCAAGAGCAAAAGCAAGTTAATTCAGAAGATTTATCAGTCATCTTAAAGGATATGCCATCTGAGTGGTTAGCTGAACTCCACCAAGCCTCAAGTCAACTTCGGGGTAAAAAAGTAATGCAGTTAATTAAAGATATTCCGCCAGAAAAGGCAGTGCTAGCTACTCAACTGCAAAACTTTGCAGATAACTATCAATTTGATCGAATTGTTCAATTACTGAATTTTTTCTAGTTAATTTTCAATTTTAAGTAAATCATGTTTGTTCAACAATTGGAATTAGATAAGCTTAGTCTTAATTCGTGTTTAGCAGATCTTCCTAGCCATGACTTTGAAATTCAAATAACCACCTTGGGCAAAGTTGTGTCAGAAGCATTTCACGAGCATTTAGAACTACCAGGCGTTATGATTACTGCTGATAATAAAATCATCGGCATGATATCTAGAATGAAATTTTTTGAGTGGCTTAGTCGTCCTTATGGATTAGAAGTTTTTCTCAACCGACCAATTGAAGTCCTGTGGGAAATTATGGCTAAGTCTGAAAAAAATTTAGATACAGAGATATTAATAACAAGGTATCTACTACTGAGTGCAGATTGCAACATTTATAAAGCAACAGAACTTGCACTTAAGCGTCCAAGCAGTTTTATTTATGAACCTATCGTAATTGCATGGCCAAATGGACGGTGGCGGTTACTAGATATACAGATTTTGCTCTTAGCTCAATCTCAGCTTTTTGATCTAGCTAAACAAGCTGCGGAAAATGCTAACAAAGCGAAAAGCGAATTTCTGGCTAATATGAGCCATGAACTACGCACTCCCCTCAATAGTGTGATTGGTTTTGCTCAAATTCTGTGCCAAGATACCTCCTTTAAACCAGAACACCAGGAACGTTTGAGAATTATTAACCGCAGTGGGGAACATTTATTATCCTTAATTAACAATATTTTGGAAATGTCCAAAATTGAAGCAGGTCAAACCACCGTTAATGAAACAGATTTTGACCTTCATGCTGTTCTTCAAGATCTCCAAGATATGTTTTGTCTCAAAGTTCAAAAAAAAGGAATTCAATTTGTATTAGAACCTGATTCCGATCTACCCCAATACATATCTGCAGATGAGGGAAAACTCCGACAAGTCTTAATTAATTTAATTGGTAATGGGGTGAAATTTACTGACAAAGGAGGGGTAATTTTAAGAGCTAAGGTGGAGAAAGCTCCAGAAAATAGGGAATATCAACTGCTTCAATTAGAGGTAGAAGATACAGGTCCTGGTATTGCTCCAGAAGAACTCGATAAGTTATTTGTGGCCTTTGAACAAACTACAGCGGGGCATCAAATTAAAAAGGGCACTGGATTGGGGCTAGCTATTACTCAGAAGTTTATTAACTTGATGGGAGGAGAGATTACCACAACAAGCACTGTGGGTGTAGGGACTTGTTTTCAATTATCGATTCCCATTCGTTTGAGTTCAACTCAGGCTTTTCCTGGCAAAGCAGAGAGAGGGAAAGTGATTGGTTTAGCACCTGAGCAACCAGAGTATCGTATCTTAGTGGTGGACGATCAGCCAGACAATCGTTTATTAATTTTAGATTTACTGGTTTCCAAGGGATTTTTGGTGGAGCAAGCTAACAATGGACGAGAAGCTATAGATATCTCGAAAGCATGGCGTCCAGATTTGATTTGGATGGATTTGCAGATGCCTGAGATGGATGGATATGAAGCCACCAAACAGATTAGAGAGTGGGAATCACAGTTAGAGTCACCTGCTATAGGGACAAAGATTATTGCTCTGACTGCTAGTGTTTTTGGAGAGCAAGAGTTAGTTCTAGCATCGGGTTTTGATGACTATATAGTTAAACCTTTTCGGGAGCAGGTGATTTGGCAGAAGATAAAGGAATATTTGGGAGTAGAGTTGATTTATCAAGAATCTGAGGGTAATGGTCAGAAACTGGAAAAGACGATTTGTTGTCAAGATCAAAAGCAAGTTAATTCAGAAGATTTATCAGTCATCTTAAAAGATATGTCCTCTGAGTGGTTAACTGAACTGTACCAAGCCTCAAGTCAACTCCGGGGTAAAAAAGTGATGCAGTTAATTAAAGATATTCCGCCAGAAAAAGCAGTGCTAGCTGCCCAACTACAAAGTTTTGCAGATAACTATCAATTCGATCGAATTGTTCAATTACTAAGTTAAATATTTGCTTGACTATAAGGTGGATCGGAGAGCTATAAATTATTAGACATCTCTGAAAAAGATATAGATTTTTTGCTGCTAGTAGGGAACAGGGAACAGGGAATAGGGAATATATTTTCACGAAAAAGATACGAAAAATGATTAAAGCAGATGAATCTAGCTGTTAGATTCACCTGCTATCAAGTCGAGGAGTTGAAATTATGGCGGTTTTTACAAAGGTAGACTACAGTAAGAATAGAAGTAGATTTGAACTTTAATAACTTACAGACTTGATAGTTGTATTCTATGTTAATGAAAATCTCAATCATCAAGAGTGTCCTTATTAAACAGATTTTATATAATCAAAACTTACGCATGAGGTACGAAAAACTAGGATTTGAGATAGCTTTCCTGTTGGTCGCAATGACGACAATACCTTAGACTTCTTGCAGAAGTCAGGGAATAGGGAATAGGGAATAGGGAATAGGGAATAGGGGGAATGAAATTGTTGATTTTATATCTTGAATTGATTTAATTAAAACTTTTGCAAGAGGTCTCTTGTACTGCGTAAGTCCTAATAATATCACAGAAACAATCTGTAGGAATATTATTTGATTTCAAAAATTTAATACTCATCCTGAAAAATTGCCCCACGTTTAATTAACTCCTGCTTCATTTCTTCAGAAACTCCCAAATTATAGCCAAATATCGCACCCTCTAATTTTGCACCTTCTAGGTTAGCTTCTCTTAAATCAGCTCCCAGTAACTGAGCATTTTTCAAATTAGCATTCATCATATTTGTCTTGACCAATTGAGTCTCAAACAATAAAGTATTAGTCAGGTTAGCACCATGCAAATTTGCATTATATAAGTTGGCATTGATTAAATTAATATCTGTAAGATTAGTATCACTGAAATTAGTATAACTGAGATTAGCATCGCTTAAATTACTATATCTCAGATTAGCGCCGTGCAAATTCGCATTTGTTAAATTAGCCACCCCAAGATTAGCACCTTTAAGGTTAGCATTCTCTAAGTTAATACCAGTTAAAATTTGACCATAAGCTCCATGATTAACAATATCCCAGACAAGATACCACTTATCATCTAATTCTGTAGTGTGATTAATTTTTACACCTCTGAAGTTAACATAATTTAAGTTAGCACCTCTCAATTTCGCATTATTAAGATTGGCATCACAGAGATTAGCACCTTCGAGATTAGCACCTTCAAGATTAGTATCTGTGAGATCGGCATAGTTTAATTTACTGCTAACTAGATTAACATGAAATAGTTTAGTGCTAACAAGATTAGAATGTCTCAAGTTCACCCGCTCAAGACTAGCATGACTCACATCAGCACCTGTAAGGTTGGCTTTATGAAGATTAGCCTCATCAAGGTTAGCATAACTTAAATTAGCATCTGTAAGATTAGTATTTTTTAAGTTGGCACGACTCATATTAGCACCTGTGAGATTAGCTTTACTTAATTCCGCATCTACAATCTCGCTACGCCAAAGATTAGCACCTGTAAGATTAGCATTCTCTAAGTTAGCACTCCAGAAACTAGCGCCTATGAGATCGGATCCACTCAAATCAGCATTGTGGAAGTTAGCAGACCACATTATGGCTCCACTCAGATTAGCATGAGTTAGGTCGCTATGACTAAAATTAGTTCCTTTCAAATTAGCACAAAGTAAATAAGCATTTCTGAGAATTTTCCCGCTTAGATTAATTTCATCTAGATCGCTCATACTCAAATCAGCAGATGTGAGATTTACACCTGCCAATCGATCTGTAAAATTTGGATCGCTAACTATCTTAAAAACATCTATTGTTTTGTTTATAGTATTCATAATCAAATAAAAGTTTTTCCCGTCAATGTAGTATGGATTCCACTCTTCTACGACAACTACTGGCGCTGTTTCGACTATCATTTTCCTATTCTCCTTAAGTTAACTGTTGGTTGTTTGATTGTTGATAATATTATTGCGTATATTCACAGAAAAAACAATACGGTTTTGTTCAGGAAAGTTCAGTAATTTTCTACCTGAATAAAACTGAATAAAACTGAATATTTTAGGGTAGAATCTTATGGATTGGACTAAATAAATAGGGATTTATCAGTATTTTGGCGTAGATATACGACAAATGTCGTAGAATTTTATTCAGGAAAGTTCAGGAAAATTCAGGAAAATTCAGTGCAGTGTTAAATGATTTTTTGATGAGTAGATATGATTCAGTATTTTAGACTAGATATTCTATAATTTGAATGAAAAAAAGAGTAACTTCATCTTTTAGGAGAGCGATCGCCTCAATTATTAGGCCACTTATATATATAAGCATAAAACAAGCAGATGAATCTTAAAACTAAATTCATCCACTATAAAGTTGAGGAGTTGAAATCAAGAATTTGAGTTACCCTTAGTCAGACTCAATGAAGCCAAAATCATTGACAACATTCAAATCTTCCTGCCCCATTGGCAACATAGTCGTTACCAGCCTCCCGAAGTCGCAAAACCTTAGATGTCGGCGGCACCTTCCCATATATTAGCATAAAGACCAGCCCCACCAAAACCAAGAATGTCAGCTTGGCCATTACCATCAATATCGCCCAGCATGCGAGGAGCATGGTATTGGTCCCAAGCTGCTCCAAAGCTGTTGACAAGATGAGCATCAGTTATGTTATCCATAGGAACAGGTGCATCAAATCCGGATTTGCTCTGAAGACTGCCAAACTGAACTCGATCACGTGTGGCGAAAGAAACATACATCTGATTATCATCAGGATTAAAACCAATAATGTCGGCTTTACCATCACCATTGATGTCGGCCAGTGCTCGTCTATATATGTTTTGGTTATCCCAACCCTGACTCTTGCTCATGTAATTATACTGATCGTCCCAGATATAAGGCTTACTGAAAGTACCGTCGTTTTGTCCGTAAGCATAGCGGATTTGATTACCGTTAATGCCCACAATATCAACATTGCCATCCTTATTGATGTCACCCACAAACCGGGGATATTCGTTTTGGCTAGTGTAGCCATCAGCAACAGTGAAATCACCTCTCATACCCACTATATGATCTGCAAAAGTACCATCACCGTTGGACAGAGCCACAAACACATCGCCTGCACCGAAACCAATAATATCATCAAAACCATCATTATTGACATCACCTAACATCCGGGGGAATCGGTCTTGAGTTACCCAACCACCTTTATTTCTAGTCAGGCTCAAATTATCAACCACTTTGATATTTTCGGCTGGAAACATCTCTGGGGCTGGTAAGGTAGGATCGGCGATGTTCTCAGCTACAAGTATGTCATTTTCACGGAAAGCCACAATATCAGCATAACCATCCCCATTGATATCACCTACCGCCCGAGGATAATCGTTTTGGCTTCCTAGGGTGCCAAAACTGAAAGCACCAGTGTTGTTAAGCGTATTATAGCTAGTAAATGTGCCATCACCTCTGGAGTATTGTATAGTAGCTACTCTCTGAGCAAAACCAATGATGTCGTCTTTGCCATCCCTATTGAAATCAGCTACCATCCGCGGGTATTGGTCTTGGCTCGACCATCCAATGTATGTTGTGTTTCCAGTGTGGATAACTTTTCCAGGCAACTGTCCGGTAGTCTCATATCCATTCTGTTGAGCTAATCTCACTGCAGTTGTGGCTCCCTTTAGTTCAAAGCTTTCAAGGGAATAATCATCCAGGCTAATACCAGGGTCGTTTATTTCGAATCGGTCGTTGCTGGATTTTGAACCGATAAACCTCTCAAAATCTTTGACGGTGTAAGTCTCATTTGTTGACTCATCTAGTACTTCTGCTGTTCCAGTCTTATTCACTGTCACGGTTAGTGGGCCATTTAAACTGCTGAAATCAATGGTGTCATTGGTAGCATCAGAACCTATAAACTCTTCAATGCCGATGAAAATGCCAGTTTCATCACTAGCTGGTTTTTCGCTTGAAACATCTAAACTGTATATCTTAGGGTTGACAGCCGTCCCCGCGCCCTTGAAAGTTACAGTATCTTTATGAGAACTACCAATGATATTCTCAATGCTATCCAACGTATCTGTAGTTCCAAAACCATCATTAACAGTGTTCTGGCTTATGTTGACGTTAATGCCTCCGGTAGAATGGATGTAGTTGGCTGTATCAGAACCATCACCACCATAAATACGGTCTGAACCTTGTCCACCCGAAAACTCATCGTTTCCCTCAAATCCGTACATTACATCATTACCAGCCGTAGCTACCGCACTCTCTGTTTCATAGCCAGCAATGACATCATTAAGTTGTGTTCCATACATATAGTTGGCACCATTGTTACCTCCTATCTGAACTTCAGAATAGGCTCCAAGAACCAAAAATTTGTTTGTCCCCAGGTTTTCGAGGTCTTCATCAGCAATATTCAGTTTTGTGTTAGTTTTATAGTCTTTCGCATCGTTAGAATCAATAATCAACGCTTGGCGTTCAATAATACTGAACCAGTCTCTCTGAAGTTCGCCACTTGAGTAACCTTCAAGACTATTCAATTCATTAGACAATTGAACCGTTGCAATAACGTCAGTGCTATTCGTGTCATGCATAACTTTGAGCAGATTATTGCCATTAGAATTTTGATCGAGATAGATATCACCATCTAATGGCAGAGGAATATATATGACATCTTCGGTGGGGTTAAAGTCTTCGATGGTTGCAGAACCAGTTTTGCCTTCAACCGGGGCTCCAACTGATTCTCCATCATTTGAGATAGCTTTGGCTACATCAAACACCATCGGTACAAATTCTTTGGCAATTTTGCCGACGGTTCCCAAACCAGGAACAATTGTAAAACCCAAGTCAGTGACATCTCCAGCCAAGCTGAGAGCTAGGTTCCCCCAGTCAATACCTTCTCCCGTAACTACATCGGACTGTTGCAGGGTAGAATCACCCAAGATGAAGGTATCGGTGCCATGTTCACCACTCAGCACATCGCTTGCACCATCTGCCAGACTACCCGTGTACAAGACATCATGATCATTTCCTCCACGCAATATATCGTTACCGTTATCACCACGCAATTGATCGTTACCGTCTTTACCTGCTAATAAATCGTCACCGTCACCACCTACTACCACATCATTACCAGAACCAGCATCGACTGTATCATCCCCCTCATAGCCCCATATTTCATCGTTGCCACCGCGACCATAAATCCAGTCACCTCTTCCACCAAAGTCACTATTACTAAAATCTCCATTGCCTTGAATAGTATTATCGTCAGTTGTGCCCATAATCTTGCTGTAGTACTTCCACTGTTCAAACGATTCTGTACCCCACCAATGATCTTCTGTCCCCAGTCCTATATACTTGTAACTATTGTCAAATGTGTTTACGCCTTCCTCTTCCATATCTATACGACCGTAGTCATAAAAGCGATAATCGGAGCTGCCTTCACTATGCTTTTCATATGGATAATCAGTCATGATATTTTCCTCTGAGTTCAATTGTATTTGCTTAATGGGGAAGAAGTTGTTTTCTTTCCCTTGTTGATATTACTATCGCTGAAATTTTCGGAAAAAACAATACAGAAAAGTTCAGGAAAGTTCAGGAATTTTCCACCTGAATAAAACTGAACTTTTAGGTTGAGAATTTTGCCGATAAATTTATCTTTGAACATTTAATCAATACGTTTATAATCAATGCTAGGATTGAAAAATGTCTATTTTTAAGATATGTTAAATTGATTTTTGCAAGTATTTATTACTAACTATTTTGGCGTATATATACGACAAATTCATGATGGTATTTTTGCCTATATATACGCAAAATGTAAGAGAATTTTATTCAGGAAAGTTCAGTTTTATTCAGGAAAATTCAGTTTTATTCAGTTGTTGAAAAAAGCAATAAAGTAAATGTCGTATAGAGGCGATCGTTCAGTATTTTAGAGTAGATGTCCCACAAATTCAATACAGGTTTGATGAAACAGGGGCAACACATCTGTAGGTGGAGCGATCGCCTCAATTATTAGGCTACTTATATAACTATAACCACAAAAAAAGTGGATGAATTTTCAAAATAAATTCATCCACACTAAAGTTGAGGAGTTGAAATTCAAGAATTTGAGTTGCACCTGATGAAAGAAACTTTTATTTCTGACAATTAACAGTATAAACCAATATCTTCTCCACAAACATCCGCCAAATAACACAATGCTTTAAACCTTAAACCAATTAGTTCATTGTAAAGAGGATTAAGTTTACACATCGGAGGAATATGAAACGAGATACGACTAAAAAAAGTGATATCCCGCTCAAAGGGGCACTGACTAGGAATTAATTGGCAGAGAAATTTGGCTAATTTGGGATTGTTGATTTCGATATGGTCTAGCCATTTGCGCAAGGGGTTTAATGGCTGAAATTTAGTGAGTTTAGTAAATATACGAGTAATCATAGCTCTAATAATGTTGGTGTTTAGTTGATAGTATTGTTCTAATTCCTGGTAAAAATAATCCAGTCTAATACTTGGGTAAATTCAGTTGTTAGATAAGGAGGATGTTTTCGTTACTAACTTCAAAGCCAATTGGATTTTCCAGAGTCACAATTGGCTCTGGAAGCCAAGTCCAGATATTATTATTAGTTAACATAACTGTACCTGTAGAAGGATTAAGACTCAAATCGAGGTCATCGATACTATTGATACCATATTCAGACTTATCTATTTGAATGATGTCTCCCTCAGATGCATTGAAGTCCTTAATAATAGGGTAACTGCCAGAGTTTTCCAGAATAAAAGTATCTGAGCCACTGCCACCTACAAGAGTATCGTTGCCTGACCCACCATCAACAGTATCGTTGCCCGACCCACCATCAAGAAAATCATTCCCTAAATTACCGATGAGAACATCACCATTTTTGTTACCGTATAGAATATCGTTACCTTCTCCACCATCAAGAGTATCGTTGCCCTGCCGACCTGAGAGATAATCGTTGCCTTCTCCACCATAGAGAGAATCCTTTCCTGACATCCCAATGAGATGATCGTCGTCTCCTCCACCATAGAGAGCATCATTACCACCTTGACCATTGAGAGTATCGTTGCCTTCCAAGCCGACAATAATGTTACTATTGTCATCAGATTCAATAGAATCATTACCATTACTACCAATTTGATACAGACCGTTTGGACCATTGATAATTTTTAGATTTTCCGCAACATCGAAATTTTCTACTCCATTGAGGACAGCAAATGTACTACCTTGAAACTCTAAGTAAGTGTCTCCACCACTAACAGTTGCTGAATAGTCATCTAAGTCACTTCCCATATCCTCGGCAGAAACCATAACTACATCACCTTCAACAGTATTGAAGTCCGAAATCAGCTCGGGAAGACCGTCATCAACAATACCAAAGACATCTGCACCATTTCCTCCCATGTAGAAGTTGTATCCAGCACCACCTATGAGGATATCATTACCATTACCACCTAGTAACTCATCATCGCCTTCAAAACCTATGATTAGGTCATTACCATCACCACCATTCACATGAAAATTATCGTCGCTAGTTACTAGAAGAACATCGTTACCCTCAGTTGCTGTTGCCATCGTTTTATTCTCCTTCAGTTAATTTTTAGTTGTTTGATTGGGAAGAGGTTGTTTTCTTTCCTTTGTTGATATTATTAGTATTGCAGAGATTTTCGGAAAAAACAATACATAAAAGTTCAGGAAAGTTCAGGAGTTTTCCACCTGAATAAAACTGAACTTTTTTGAAGTAAATTTGGACAATAAACTTAGTTATTGGCTATATTGGCAAAAAAATAAATCTGCTTATAATCAAGTCTAGACCTGAGATATACAGATTTTTTTAGTAACTAAAAATTGATATTAAATTAATTTTGTCTATATTAATGACTCAGTATTTTGGCGTAGATATACAAAAAATGTCGTAGAATTTTATTCAGGAAAGTTCAGGTTTATTCAGGAAAGTTCAGGTTTATTCAGGAAAGTTCAGGTTTATTCAGTGCAGTCTTAATTGACACTCCACGGACTAAAGTCGCGTGGATTTTTAGTTAGAGTAGATGTCCCACAAATCTATACAGGTTTGATGCTCAAGGGACAACCCATCTGTAGGTGGAGCGATCGCTTCAATTATATAGAACCCATTTGATAGCTATTTAAAAAGAGATGGGGAGATTCGGAGATGGGGAGATTCGGAGATGGGGTGATTGGGTGATGGGGAGATGGGGAGATTCGGAGATGGGGGCCTAGATTCTACCTTTTTCCCCTATCCTATTTCTCTGACTCCTGACTCGCTCCTCCTGACTCCTTTGCCAAAAACCCCCAGCTTTGCAGAAATACACTTAGGGCTTCTATAACCACAAAAAAAGCGGATGAATCTAGGTTTTAAGATTCATCCGCTGTCAAGTTGAGGAGTTGAAATCAATAATTTAAGCTGCTATTAGACGTCTCCGAAAAAGATATAGATTTTTTGAGGCTAGTAGGGAACAGGGAATATATTTTCACGAAAAAGATACGAAAAATGATTTTGGAGAGTTAATTTGACAACTCTAGCTTGTCTTAAATAAAGAGCAATTTTATTTTCTGGAGAGGTCTAATCGAAGTCATTTATGGTGTCTATCCCCCAAGAACATCGTCACCGCTATTGCCGCCATAAAGAATATCGTTACTACTAAAAGAGATGTTGTCGGTGCTAAGTGTAAAGCCAATGGGATTTTCCAGAATGGCAATCGGATCTTGTACAGTAGAAACCCATAACTCACCTGTACTTGAATCATAGCTGAGATCATTGATATCCTCGTCGATCAGATATTTAGATATTGGGACTTACACAACTTAACTGGCCAAATTAGACTATAATGCTTGGTCTACA
>NZ_JBNHEP010000295.1:0-46284 GCF_050015995.1 Dapis brunnea BLCC-M229
CCCAAGTGCCGACAGCCTTAGCTAATATAGTTATGAAATTAATGGCGAAAAATGCCGAAGAAAGGTATCAGAGCGCTCTCGGACTGAAACACGACCTAGAAAAATGTAGGGTTGAATATCTTGAAACGGGAAAAATCGAACAGTTTGTCTTGGGAGAGCAAGATAGGAGCGCTCGCTTTTTAATCCCCGAAAAACTATATGGAAGGGAAAAAGAAGTGCAAACTCTTCTCGATGGCTTTGAAAGAGTCGCAGGCGGAAAAACAGAAATGATGCTAGTAGCTGGATATTCCGGCATTGGGAAAACTGCCGTGGTGAATGAAGTACACAAACCAATCACCCGACAGAAAGGGTACTTTATCAAAGGAAAGTTCGACCAATTCAATCGCAATATACCCTTTTCTGCCTTCGTTCAAGCCTTCCGAGACTTAATGGGGCAATTACTCGGAGAAAGTGATGCCCAATTGCAAGAGTGGAAAGGAAAAATCCTGGAAGCAGTAGGAGAGCAAGGGCAAGTTCTCATAGAAGTCATTCCCGAACTGGAAAGGATCGTTGGAGAACAGCCAAGCGCCCCCGAACTCTCTGGCAATGCAGCCCAGAACCGCTTTAACCTCCTATTTGAGAAATTTATCGCCGTATTCACAACAATTGAGCATCCCTTAACCCTATTTCTAGATGATTTGCAATGGGTGGACTCAGCATCATTAAACTTGCTGAAAGTGCTGATAGGGGATACTCGGACAGGGTATTTACTTTTGTTGGGAGCCTATCGAGATAATGAAGTCTTCCCCGCCCATCCGTTGATGTTAACTTTAGGAGAATTAGAGAAGCGGTGCAGCCCTCCGTTGGCTAAAGACGCAAACGTTCAGAACTCGCAGTGGCTTAATACGCAACCGAATGCTGACCAAGAGAGCGAATGCGCAACAAGAGAACAAAACGTGACGATTTCGACAATTACTTTAGCACCCTTGTCTGTGGGTTATATCAATCAATTAGTAGCCGAAACCCTCAGTTGTTCGGTAGAGTTAGCAGCTCCTTTAACAGATTTAGTCTATCAAAAGACGAAAGGGAATCCATTTTTTACCACTCAGTTCTTAAAAGGATTGCATGAGGATGGGTTAATTGCATTCGATCGGAATTTAGGTTATTGGGAATGCGATTTAGTGAAAGTCAGAGATGCAGCCCTCACTGATGATGTGGTAGAATTTATGGCCACAAGGTTGCACAAGTTGCCCGAAGAAACCCAAAAAGTCCTGAAATTAGCTGCCTGTATTGGGAATCAGTTTGACTTAGAGACTTTAGCCATTATCTACCAGACCTCATCAGAGGAAGTCGCTGCCAATCTGTGGAGCGCTCTGCGAGAAGGGCTAATTTTACCCCAAAGCGAAGCCTACAAATTTTTCCAAGGATGGGAAAAAGACAAAGAGAAAGCCGAGGGTATTGCCGTTGGTTATCGGTTCCTACACGATCGCGTTCAACAAGCAGCTTATTCCCTCATTCCCGACGAGCAGAAACAGACCACTCACTACCAGATCGGACAACTAATTTACAAAAATACTCCCAAAAGCCGACTAGAAGACGAGATTTTCTCAATTGTAGTTCATTTGAATCGAGGCTTAGAACTACTTAGCGATCGCCACGATAAAAAAGAACTAGCTCAACTCAATTTAACCGCAGGGAAAAAAGCCATCCAAGCGACAGCTTACGCTGCTGCACTCGAATATCTGTCTGTGGGGTACAAACTTCTCCCAGAAAACTATTGGAAACAAGAGTATAAACTGGCGCTTTCCTTATACCAAGAACTCGCATTATCCAATTATCTAAATGGTAATTTTAGCGAGGCCCAATCTTTGATAGAAACGGTTTTAGAACAGGCTCAAACAACATTAGATAAAGCCCAGGTCTATGAAATCGCCATTCAATCCCTTATGTCCCAGCACAAACTTAAGGAAGCAGTTAGCACAGGTTTAGAGATTCTTGAAGCATTTGGGATTCAATTCCCCGAAAATACCTCAGAGGCTGTCCAACAAGCCTTTGAGACCATGAAAGCCAATTTAGCAGCAGCAAATTTATCTGTAGGAAACTTACTAGAGTTACCGAACAATGAAGATCCAGTCAGTTTAGCGATCGCTCGGATTATGGCTCGATTATACCCAGCGTTATTTGGTACTAACCCAACTTTACTTATTTTGGCATTATTCCAGGCTGTTGATTCAGCCTTGCACAATGGCAACGATCCCTTGATTCCCTTTGCTTATGTCTCCTTGGCGTATATGATTCACAGTAACTTCAGCAATAGCGAACTAGGCTTTCAGTTCGGTCAGCTTGCTATTGACGTTCTCAATAAACTAGATGCCAAAGAAGTAAAAGGCAAAACCTTTCAAGTGTTCTATGGTCAAGTTAAAGGATGGCAATCTCATCTGAAAGAAACAATCGAGCCATTACTAGAAGGGTATCAAAGCTCATTAGAAGTAGGAGATTTAGAATACGCAGGGTATAGTGCAACAATTTACTGTTATCACTATTACTTTGCTGGAGTCGAACTTTCGACTGTGGAAGCAGCTATGAAATCTTGCTACAGCACAACTAAGGAAAAGCTGAAGCAGACACGAATACTTTACTTGCAAGCAATATTTTATGAATCCGTCTTAAATTTGCAAGGAAAAACGGATAATACTTGCCGCTTACTAGGGTCGATTTGCAATGAAGATGAAGCAATTCCCATTTTACGCCAACAAGTTGATTATACCTCCCTCCACAAAATTTACCTGAATAAAATGATTCTCAGCTATCTTTTTGAGGATTATTCAGGGGCAATTGAATCGACAAAACTGGCTGAAGAGAATATTCATGGCGTTAATGGACTGTCTTCGGTTGCCGTTTTCTACTGGTACGACTCACTCGTAAGAATAGCCTATTTGTCTGAAGTAGGTCGAGACGAGCAAGTGGTTTTATTGCAGAAAGTTTCCTCAAATCAGGAGAAGTTTAAACAATGGATGTATGATGCACCCATGAATTATGCTCATAAATTCAATCTGGTCGAGGCGGAACAACACCGGGTTATGGGACAAAAATTAGAGGCGATCGAACTCTATGACAAAGCGATCGCCGGAGCCAAAGAAAACGAATACATCCAAGAAGAAGCCCTCGCCAACGAACTCTTTGCCAAATTTTATCTTGACTGGGGGCGAGAAAAAGAGGCTGCTGTATATATGCAAGAAGCATATTATTGTTATGCTCAGTGGGGAGCTAAAGCTAAGATTGAACACCTCGAACAACACTATCCCCAACTGCTATCTCCCATCCTCCAACGGCAACAATTGGGTAAAACTGCCAACAGTAAGATAACAACTCTCACCAAAGGAACAGTTTCCCACACCAATACTTCCACCGGAGAATTGTTAGATTTAGCTAGCCTCATGAAAGCATCCCGCAGCCTTTCCCAAGAAATTGACCTCAAGGGCGCTATCACTAACTTCATACAAGTCATCCAAGAAAACGCTGGAGCTGAAACCGTCGCCCTCATGCTCTTTCAAGCAGATACTCTGATTCTGAAAGCCCAGGCGACAAAAGAGGAAATGTCTGTAATCAGCATTCCGGTTGAGACAAGTAACAATCTCCCCTTAACCCTCATAAATCATGTGAAAAACACACGGGAATACCTCCTCTTAGATCGGACAACAGAAGACAACAACTATGGCCGAGATGACTACATCCAAAAGCATCAACCAGCCTCAGTATTATGTATACCTTTAATTGACCGAGGTCAACAGATCGGCATTCTCTACTTAGAAAACAATCAAACCAGTGGCGCATTCACCAGCGACCGCATAGAGCTATTGAATTTACTTTGTTCTCAAGCTGCTATTTCCCTGGAAAATGCTCAACTCTACAACAATTTAGAAATCAAAGTACAAGAGCGCACTGCCGAACTATCCCAGGCTCTGGAAAACCTGAAACAGACCCAAAAACAACTCGTAGAATCAGAAAAAATGGCTTCCCTAGGAGGACTGGTAGCGGGAGTCGCTCACGAAATTAATACTCCAGTCGGCACCAGCATCACGGTAGCCTCAACCCTGAACGAGGAAACTCAAGCATTTGGGGATGCCATAGCTAAAGGTCAGCTCAAGCGCTCCCTTTTAAACGATTACATAGAAACCAGCACTGAATGTACCCAATTGATTGTGGATAATTTAAAGCGAGCGGGGGAATTAATTGGCAGTTTTAAGCAAGTAGCCGTAGATCAAACCCATCTAGAAATGCGTACCTTTGCCATCAAAGAATACTTAGAGGAAGTGCTAACCAGTTTAATGCCTAACATCCGACAGCAGGGACATCAAGTCAACATCGAAGGAGATGAAAACCTAAATATTAGAACCTATCCCGGAGCATTGGCGCAAATAGTCACTAACTTAACCAACAATTCTCTGCTTCATGCTTATCCTGATGACAAAACTGGAAAATTAAATTGGAGGATAGAACAGGTAGAAGAGGGATTAATTATTGAATATACTGATGATGGTTGCGGAATTGCACAAGCAGAACTTTCCCAAATTTTTGAGCCATTTTATACAACTGCCAGAAATCTAGGCGGAACTGGTTTGGGACTGCATATAGTTTATAATTTGGTAACGCAAAAACTGCAAGGAACGATATGCGCAAACAGCCTACTCGGAGAGGGGCTAAGGTTTACCATCTCCATTCCTCAATAATTTCCCCCCTCTTGAATTGTATCTCCAATCAAGCTTACTACCAAAGGAGTAGGAAAAGGAATAGGTTTGGGGATGGCGATCGCTCATCAATTAACGAAGTCAGAAGTCAACCCACCCCTAACCCCTCCCAGGAGGGGAAGTCAGAAGCGAGTGTGTAATTCTGAGGTCTCCTCAGAATGTAAGACACACTCAAGACAGTGATTTTTGTAACGGGGATTTGAGCAAGGCTCCAAAAATATTTCGCCTTAAAAGGCGGGGTTTTAGACCCATATTATTTTGATAATCACAGAAAAACACGGTGGTATGATTACTTGTGATTCAACAGTTGGGCAAGGTACAATTTTTACCATTGTGATTCCTAGATAAAATCTCTCTCTCTTTTAAATTTTAGCAATAACCATCAAGCAAGCATTCCGGGTGGACTAATTATATGAGGTTTGTCCAGAAGCTAGGAACTATTTCTGAAGAGCAGATCCTCAAAATTGTTTTGGGCATTGCAGCAGCGATCGAATACCACTAAACTTGAATATTAGGGGTTGGGTCACCAAACCCTTACAAAGACTTAATATCATGTTCGGATAATCACTTATAATAAAGTATATAGGGCTGAAGCCCTACTACGAACTTTAATTATAATAACTATTTAACCGAACATAATATAATATCAAACTGCAATAGAACTAAATTTCACAACTATACTCGCTCCGTTGCTGAATCAACTTTGCCACTAAACCAGTCCAACCAGTCTGATGACTCGCACCTAAACCTGCACCATTATCACCGTGGAAATATTCATAAAACAGAATTAAATCTTGCCAATTAGAGTCATTTTGGAATAATTTCGTATCACCATAAACCGGACGTTTTCCATTTTGATCTTTGAGGAAAATTTTAATTAGTCTGGCTTCAATTTCTAATGATACTTCCCACAAGTTCATCATCTGACCTGAACCAGTCGGACATTCTACCCGGAAATCATCACCTAAATAGTTATGAAATCTTTGTAGAGATTCTATCATTAAATGATTAATTGGAAACCAGATCGGACCGCGCCAATTAGAATTTCCTCCAAACATTCCACTGGTAGATTCGGCAGGTTCATAATCTACTCTATATTCCTCACTATTCGCATGAAAAATATAGGGATTTTCGGCGTGGAAACGAGATAAAGAACGAATGCCATAATCGCTGAAAAATTCATTTTCATCTAACATTTTTTCCAGGATAATTTTCAGGCGTTCAGGACTAACAATTGCCAGTAAACGTTCGGAATCAATACCGCAAGCTTCCATGCAAGCAATATTGGCACTAAGGTCAATTCTATTTGCCATAAACCACTTGACTCGTTTCTGGAATTTAGGTAATTTTTGCAAAGTTTCGGAGTCAATAATTGCTACGGCAAATAATGGAATTAATCCTACTATAGAACGAACTTTTAGATGTACATCTTCTTTGTCTGGTTGATGCAAAACATCATAATAAAAATTATCCGTTTCATCCCAAAGTTGAGTACCATCCGAACCTAAATGATTCATCGCATCTACAATGTACAGAAAATGCTCAAAAAACTTACAAGCAATATCTTCATAAACATCATTTTCTAGGGCAAGTTCGAGAGCTATTCTTAACATATCTAAGCAGAACATCGCCATCCAACTCGTACCATCTGATTGTTCAATATGCCCTCCAGTTGGTAGTTCGGAACTCCGGTCAAATACCCCAATATTATCTAATCCTAAAAAGCCTCCTTCAAAAACATTATTTCCCTCAACATCTTTCTGATTTACCCACCAAGTAAAATTGAGTAAAAGCTTTTGAAATACTCTTTCGAGAAACTTTCTATCCTGACGACCATAAACTTCTTTTTCGATCTGATAAACTCGCCAAGTTCCCCAAGCATGAACGGGGGGATTGACATCACTAAAATTCCATTCATAAGCTGGTAATTGACCGTTGGGGTGCATAAACCATTCCCTAGTAATTAAGTCTAATTGACGTTTAGCAAAATCAGGGTCAATTATGGCTAAAGGTACGGTATGAAAGGCTAAATCCCAAACAGCATACCAGGGATATTCCCATTTGTCAGGCATGGAAATTATATCATCATTAAATAGATGAATCCACCCATAATTTCTAATATTTTTCCTATTTTCTGATACTTGTGGTTGAGTAGAATCGCCTTTGAGCCAATCTTCGACAATATAATGATAATATTGTTTTGTCCACAATAATCCGGCAAAGGCTTGACGCTGAATATTTCGCCATTCATCCTTCATTTTACAGGGAGAAAGACGCTGATAAAATTCATCTGCTTCTTGAATTCTGATTTGAAAAATATCGTCAAATTCTGTGTCGAATGGTTGTCTAATTTCTGGAGAGTTAGCCAGTCTTAATTTGATAGTTTTAGTTTCACCTGCTTGTAGTTCTAGGGTGTAATGTGGTGCAAATTTTGTGCCGTGCATATTAGGATTAATGGCATCTTTTTGACGGTTTACTAAATAATTATTGATGCCATCTTTTACATAAGGAGATGTATTTTTTTCTCCAGATAATCTTTGTTTATTTGTTTCGTTTTCAGTAAAAAATAGTTCCATTGTTTCCGGAAAATAAAGCCACCTTTTACCTAAAGTGGGGTGGTCTGCTTCGATGAGACCAGGATTAATTTTTTTGAGGATAGGTTTGTTTGAATTGTTATCCCAAGACCAAGTATTTCTAAACCAAAGAGTCGGTAATAAGTGTAACGTCTTAGTTTCTGGAGCTAAATTATTTACTGTAATTTTCATCAGAATATCTTCTGCTGTAGCTTTAGCATATTCAACAAAGACATCAAAATAACGATTTTCCGCAAATATTTCTGTGTCGAGCAATTCGTATTCTAAAGACTTACGATCGCGCTGTTGATTTTCTGTTAATAATTCAGCATAAGGAAAAGCACTTTGAGGATATTTATAAAGTGCCTTCATGTAACTATGACTGGGGGTATTATCTAAATAAAAATAATATTCTTTGACATCTTCTCCATGGTTTCCTTGACTTCCAGTTAAACCAAAAAGTCGTTCTTTTAACATAGAGTCTTCCCCATTCCAGAGAGCGATCGCGAAACACAGTCGTTGATGATTATCAGAAATACCACAAATACCATCTTCTCCCCATCTATAAGCACGATAATGAGATTGTTCGTGGGAAAAATAATCCCAAGCGGAACCATCTTCGCTATAGTCTTCACGTACTGTTCCCCATTGTCTCTCGCTCAAATAAGGTCCCCAACGTCTCCAGTATGCTTCATGGTTAAGGTCTGCTTCTAGTCTTTGTTCTTCTTGAGTAAATAGGTTGTTGTTTTGAGTATTCATAATACTTGATACCTCAGAATAGTTTGGAATCTCAATTTACTATAACTATCTTCAAATATCTGTAACAGAATGATCCTTTCTGTGTTTATGTTGCCTCCAAAACATGAAGTAATATAGTCATTCTGTCTTAATTTTTTGCTTTTAGTGAGAGTTTTCAATAATGTATTTTTAGTTATAATTAACACTGGTTCGTTTTAACTTTAAAGATGCCTAAATTTGTTCGAGGAAATTTAAGATTGCTGAGTAGTAGGACATAAGTAAATAACTCTGTACTAATAAATATTAACAAGCATCAAATTAATTGCTTATTGTTCACAGTTACCTTTTCCTCACAGTTAACTTTAATTATGTCCTAATACTGATGAGTAATATTATGTTCGGTTAAATAGTTATATATAATTAAAGTTCGTAGTAGGGCTTCAGCCCGAACTGTAGATAGGGCTGAAGCCCTACTACAAACAAAAACTTTTTTATCACTTATTACCCGGACATGATATTAATTATTGATTGCTGAACTAATATTTTTAGATGATATTAAATATTATTCATCAGAGGGATTTTTTTGTTGCAGTTCTTTGATTTCCTTTTCGAGGAAAAAGTTAAGAAAAGTACGAATTCCAGCAATTGCAGTTAACTTTCCAATATCACTCCAACTTGGAGATATAGCAGTTCCTACTATATCAGCAGCCAAGAGAAATTCTAAAGCCAGAACTAAGGAAATACCTAATTCAAGTCGGATGGTTCCTTCTGATGCAAAAAGTTTTCGATTTTTCCGCATTCGCAACATTTTTGCCAATGCTTTTAGCACCGCAAAAGCAATAATAAAAACAGCAATTGCTTCAATAAAAATCTTCAGAATTAACACAAATTCATCTAAAAAATACTCAGTTAATTCTATGAAATTTGTCGCTAGATGAAAAGAGATAAAATCCTGTTGTGTGATGATGGATATTAAATAAATAAAAGCCATAATTATTCCTTTAATTAGTTATAAAAAGATCTTTGTTTGTAGTTGCGCTTTAGCGCTCCAATGAAATTGCTTCCTTCCACTCCGTTCCAGTCGCAATGACTACAATAACTAATCATCCGGATTTGATATAATTATAAGTATTTTACCGATAGCGATAGCGTAGCTCCCCCGAAGAGGACACATATAGCGCTACACGCAAGTCAAAAGTCAAAAGTCAGAAGTAATCCCTGACTGAGTTTGATTATTTGGTACTGTCTTGTAAAGAATAGCATTGTAGGTAAGGAAAAATCAAGGAGATGAACGCCTCTATTTCCGCTCTTGTTGTTATCTTGCCTCAATCTCAATCATCGGGCTATGTCAGCATCGTTTCAATACATATTCCCCTGAAGGATCTATCTGTTTTAGAGCTTTCACCTCACCATTCTCCAAAACAAACTCTAACATCAAGTCAGAGAACCTTTGAATTTGGAATGTAAGGTTTTTATATGGAATCAGCTTTTCTTCAGGCTGACCTGGGATTACTAAGTACAGGAAATCATCTTCTTTGAGAACGACTTGTAACTTAAAACCTACAGGTGTTTCGTATGTTCCTGCAAGCTGTTTTAAAAGTTGGGAGTCTAGAATTTTTGCTTGGCGGGTAAATATTACTTCTGCCATATCTATAGACATTGTTACTTTGTTCACGTCACCTTGGGAATTAGTGAGAAAATTCAACGACCACTTGCCGTCAATTTCATCATCGGGAGTATCAAAACGATCGTAATGAAAATGATTCAGAGGAAGTTTTATTTTACCAAAGTTGAATTGAAGCTCGCTATCGTTCATTTCAATCTTAAGAATGCCGTAGATAGGGTTAGCGTATTTTCCTACATAGTCAGTTAGGGAATGTGAGGGTGTGGTATTTGAAACTCTATTTTCGCCAGCCTTTGCTCGATCCTCCTTTCCTGCTTGTTTAGCCTTAAATCTTACATCAAGCCAGCGATCGCTCCAAGGTGTTTGACTCAGACCCAAAAGGCGTTCGCACACATTAGAGTTGTCGCTAAATAGAGGGGAAAAATCGCTCAAACCTAGACAGAGCAAAAATTTCAGGCGTTTTTAATTGCCAATGGTTATAATCCTTACAGGACAAGGCTTTCGGGAATTTTTAAGCTTATAAAGCGACAAGTCTATTGTAAGTGATTATATCACTTAATGAAGTACAATGTGAGCCAATTCCCAAAACAATCACACCAATTTTTGACTGAGGGAGAAAAGATACTTGCGAATGAAATCCATCAATATATCCCCCATGATAGGTTAAGAGATGCCCTTTAGCAAAGACAAGCTGATCCTCAGCCACAATTCCTATCCCGACTCCTGGAGTATTCCAGTCTTGGATAAGTTTCTCCATATAAGTATCAAAGTCTTGAACCTTTTCTAGGATGTCTATGTGCTGTGTAGTAAGTTGCATTATGCTCTTCCTTTTAAGTTACTTTTTGCTATATATAGTGTTTTCATTTGAGTTGTGTAAAAAGACTGGCCGCTTTTAGGCAATAGGCAATAGGGACTCTTGCAATAGGTAAGAAGGTTTGCCAAACTTTTTACTGTTAGTAAATAACCAATTCTTGTTTTACATCTCATTTGAAAATGCTATATTTGCTATATATTGGAATAGAAAACTTTTAACCGATGGTCTTACTAAATAGCGGTATGAATTTATAGTATGGTCAACAGAATTTAAAACATTATTTCCATCAGTTCATACTTTTAATCAGCAACGCCTCACAGACTATCCCTGGTGCCTCTCATCTTAATCTTATTCCTTTATCAATTTATAGGTGCATTCTATATCTATCCTGTCTTATCCCAAAATCTTTGTTTATTTACATAGTAGGCGATCGCTCTTGATATACCAGTCATTCCATAATCTGCTAATCAAAAATCAAAAATAAATACAAATTGCCAAGATTTGGATTTACAAAAATTTGTTTATATACTATATTAATAGTTTTGGCATATAAATAATCTTCTCTGAAGCCCCATCCTAAACACAAAATAGTTGATGGGTTTCCCACCGGAGGAGTGTTGAAAATTGTAGCAACAGGATAATTGCTTATATAATTTCCCGATTAACTAGAGAGTTATACCTAAACCGTATCGATTTACCGATTGGGATCGACAAAATCAATAGTCATTGTATAAGAACAAAAGACTAAAGGAAATAAGAGGCCCGGCTATAAGGACCTTCCTCAGTATTATAGACGGGAGATCCAAACCATAACTCAGTCTTATAGAAGGAAGTAAAATCATCATTTTCTGCTTCCTATACAAGTAGAAAACTGCCCAATATTTATAGTTAATCCTGAAGGATATCTCTTTCAGGAAAGCTAATCAACTAAACTAAATCAAAATCTGTTAAACAAACAAAAAAAGGAGGTAATACCATGAAAATCAAAACTAAATTACACACTGATGCTGTAAAAGAAGCATTACTTTCCTTGTCAGACATGGAATTTTATAATACTATTCACCATTGGCTAGATCGAATATCTCAAAAATCTTGGGAAGCAGAATTGTTAGATGAAATGCAGTTTGCTTTAGGTTATGAATTAGAGTCAGGGGAAACCTTACAATCTTATAGAAATTGGGATGAATTAATGTATGCCGAACCTGATTGTGAAGATGTATATTTAATCGCACCATCACCTTTAAAATTACGCAGGTACATAGATAAAATGGACTCACATTCTTTTTATCATAATATAATTTATCTTGCTGGAAAAGCTTATGGTGATGGAGAAATGGGTTATCCACCAAATGCTTTTTGTGATGGGTATGAATTTCTGGAAAATTTAGTTGCTAGTCTCAGAAAAAATCAACCTTCCCAAGAGAAAAATCATCGTTCAGAAACTTTCAGGATTATCAATCAAACTCAGTATAATGAAGGTTTTTTTCAAGTATCAGAACATTGGCGGACTTATAGCGGAGGTAAAGTAACTGATTTTGTGCTTTTAACTTCAAATTAGTAATTAAAAGGAAGGAGAAAGGAGGAAGAAGGAAGAAAAGAAGCCCATAAATATATTGATGGTATTTATTGTGAATAACTATTTTATCTAATTCCCTAGCTTCTAATCAAAATTCTTTCTTCTTTTTCCACTTAACAATTTTACTTTTGAGATCGAAAAAGTTATTATCTCTGTGTTAATTACTTAATAATTGAAGTCCCACATAAGTATAGTATAGCATTACTTTTGGTAATTGATATTAATTGCAGTAATTACTTTACGTTAATTTTGCCTACTTACTTAAATAGTTTCAATTATCTTTATTAAAAGGTAAATATGTAGGGGTTTGGTCTCCAAAGCTCTATATTTACTTTTGCTGGGTTAAGGCAAATTACAATAGAATTATAGGCACTACGCATTAAGTTTAGGACATTCCTCTGTTGCCTGTTGACTGTTCCCTGTTGCCTTTAAACTTAGACTTATTGTCCTAACTAAAAAACGTACTGCTATATCTGATAAGTATAGAATTATTTCCCTAATAACATTAATATAGCTAATTCGAGAACACCGAGATTATGATCGACTTTACTTTTCTGAAAATTAAATCCGATCTGGCTATTAATGAAAATTTAGCTTATAGTCAACATCATTTTGATATGATTCAGGATGTAAATTTCCTAATCAAGTTAAGTCAAAATGGAACGATACTTACAAATACTAAAATTATTTTGGGGTGCAGCGATCGCTGCTGAATTAGAATACCGCTTCAATTTTATTATCGCGGCTATTAGTAGTATAGGAAGTTTATTAGGTAGCTTATTTGGTTTATTTCTATTTTATCGAACAGGCTACAAATTTGATGGTTGGAATTGGGAAGAAGCTTTAATTATCCTAGCAATTTTTACTATTTTACAGGGTCTTTCAGCAACTTTTTTGATTCCTAATTTGAATCGAATTGTGGAACAGGTACAAGAAGGTACTCTAGATTTTGTCCTCCTAAAACCCATTAGTAGTCAATTTTGGCTTTCTACCCGTACAGTGTCTCCCTGGGGAATACCAGATGTAATTTTTGGTGGGTTGCTGTTAGGATATGCTGGTAGTAAACTGGGTTTAGGAGTAGGCAATTATTTGTTCAGTATAGTGCCACTGGTCTGTGGGATAACTATTCTTTATAGTCTCTGGTTTATGTTGGGGTCCACCAGTATTTGGTTTGTCAAAATTTACAACGTAACAGAAGTCCTCAGAGGTTTATTAGAAGCAGGACGATATCCAATGGTAGCTTATCCTACTGCTTATCGTTTCTTTTTTACTTTTCTAGTACCAGTGGCATTTTTGACTACTGTACCAGCTCAAGCCATATTAGGTAGGGTTGGAGGTACTTGGATATTGGGTTCTTTTGTTTTAGCAGGTGGATTGTTTTTTGCTTCTATTCAATTTTGGCGACTGGCTTTGCGGTATTATACAAGTGCTTCTAGTTAGGGACTTCTTAAAAATAGAGCCGGAAGTGGGGAGATAGGGAGATAGGGAGATAGGGAGATAGATTGAATATTGAAATAGATTGAATATTGAAGCATAGATAGAATTATAAACATATATTATATAACTGGATTCTATATTTAAATCTCCCCTTTATCTTTCAAGGAGATAAAAAAGGAAATTTAGGACTTTCTTGTCTCCTAATTAAGTAGAAGGTACTAATAACTGATAACTGATAACTGATAACCATTTAGCTATGGAAACAGATAAACTTTTAAGTGAACTTGAGAACAGTTTAGATTCTGAAGAATTACTACACCAAATAAAAACAGAACAAGAAGAAGAACAGGTTTCTGAAGAAAAAATATTTTCCCAGAAAGGCTTGATTATCTTGTTAATATCTATTCTCATGGTAGAGGTAGGAATAGTAATATATGCTCTACAAGCAAGTCAAAATATAGTTATTGTTTCACCAGAAGAAAAAACTATTTTGGAACAACAACAAGCAGAAAAAGATATAAAAGAAGCTAAAAGACTATCTGTGGAATCTAAGAGAACAATTAAATATCCCCCACTACCTTTAGCTACTTGGGAAGAGGCAGAAACAGAGTTACTAGAATCAATTAAATTATTAGAAGAAATTCCCAAAGGTACTACTGTTAAGAAAGAAGCCGATCGACTGCTACAAACTTATCGTCAAGATTATCATAATCTCCGAAAACAACTAATATTTGAAAAAACTGCAACTTCTAAGTTAGTTACTGCTAAAAAGTTAGCCACAGAAGCAAGTGTAATTGTGCAAAACCCACCTCATCCCCTAGAGGTTTGGCAAGATGCTCAAGCTAAATGGCAGGAAGCTATAAATTTACTTCAAGAAATACCTCAAGATGCTTTTGTAGCTCCCGAAGCAGTGGAAAAATTAGACCTCTATCGAATTAACTATCAGGCAGTTACTACTAGATTAGAAAGACAAAAAAAGTCAAATTAATTGAGTATTAATAATCATTATTAAAGTATGCTATTCCACGGAGGTTAAAAGTAAAAGTAAGATTCTCTGAGGAGCAAAACTTGAATAAACAACAATTTCAAATGATTATTTCATAACCAGGAGTGTAAAATTATTATTTGTGAGGTGATTGAAGTGAGTTGATATAGATTAGCTACTAATACAATTTATCAATCATTTATGGTTTAGGATTACAACTACTTTATAGTTTAATTTATAGTTGAGTATTTTTCCCTAACCCCTCACAAAGAGAAGAGATTTATACAGGATTTGATATTACTTTTCGTTAAATACTTGGATTTTTTTACACCTTCTTGCTTAAACTAGATTGAATATTTAAGATACCTGCCTCAATACCGAACCAATAACTTTTGGCCAAGACTTGATATAAGTACCAACAATAAGTATCATTGACTGGATGGAGATTAAGAAAAATTAGATTTTGAACTGCGTGAGTGAAAATTATCATTATGATAGGAGATTTAGAAAATGTTTGCAGTACAAAACTTTTTAGTTATTGTAGCAGAAATTGGTCTACTACTCTTTATTTTTCTTGCCGTTAATTGGTTAGTTAAACAAATTTTCAAACAACTAACCAAAGCTGCTTCTAGCAAGAAAATTAAAATCACAATAGAGAATATCCAAAGGAATACCCGGACTGCATTAACTGTAGGTAGTGGATTACTGGGTATACTAATATTAGGACTAAATAGTTGGCTAATATATCAGGGAGAAAATTTATTACAATATACAAAGTCATTTATTGATAATATTCCTGAAGAATTTTGGGTAAATTTAGGTATGGGAGCAGGTAGAAGTCTGTTCTTGTTATTCTTATTAGCCGCAACCCAACCTTACATTCAACGTTTAATAGAAAATCTATGCGATCGCACCAAAAGATTTGAATATATTACAGCGAACGATGAAAGTATAGAAGATTTCTTTGACTTTCTCAGTCTCAACCTAATTAACATTCTGTGGTTGTTGAGTCTAACCTTATGTACTCAGTTTATCCAACTACCAGAAGTAATTACGCAATATATGTATATTGCTGTAAGAATATATGTCATTATCACAGTTGGCATACTTCTGGTCAAAGCCAACATCGTAATTATCGATACATTAGAAGCACTAGCCCAAAAATATTCCAGTCCTAGCAGACTGCTACGCTTATATAATCGCCTCAGCCATCTACTCCCATTGTCAAAGCGATGTTTGGAGTATATAATATACGTGTCGATGGCAAGTTTAGTATTTCAACAACTTGAGTTCATTGCCTATCTAGCAATCATTGGTCCGAAAATCATACAAATTATCGGCATATTTTATACCAGTCGTGTAATTGAAGAGGTAGGCAAACTTTTGGCCAGAAAATTCCTACTCAGTGAGGACAAAGAGTTAGATGAAATTGACAGAAAGAGACGAGAGACTCTTTTACCATTGTTTGATAGTACCCTCAAATATTTAGTCTACTGTGGTGCTATCATTGCTATTCTCAATGTTCTAGGTATTGACTCTACTCCTATACTCGCAGGTGCTGGTATTCTTGGTCTGGGTGTGAGTATGGGGGCGCAGAGTATTGTTGAAGATGTGGTAGCTGGTTTATTTAATTTGTTTGAAGGTTACTACTTAGTAGGTGATTTTGTTGAGATTGATGATGTCAAAGGTTATGTGACTGCAATAGAGCTTAAAACTACTCGCATTCACTTTGAGGATAAAGACTATATTATTCGCAATGGGGAAATTGGTAGTATTGTTAACCATTCAAGATATAGTGAAGCAGTAGTGACAGTGAATGTTGCTTATGATGCCAATCTCGATCATGTTTACCAAGTTATAGAAGCAGTGGGGAAAAAATTAAATCAGGAAAATGAGGATGTGCTAGAAGCTACCTCAGTAGACGGGGTTGAGAAGTTCGATAGATATCAGTTAATCATTCAAACGACAACGGAAGTTAAGCCTGGAAAAAACGAAGACATAGAATTATGCCTGCGTAGAATGATAGTCGAAGCATTTGAAAAAGAAGGGATTAAAATGCCCCATCGTGGTCCTCAGAAAGGCAAGAAGAAGCTAGAAGATGAAGAGTTCGAGGATAAAGAAGAGGAAGAGGAAGAAGAGGATGAAGATGAAGAGGATGAAGAAAATGAAGAGGATGAAGAGGATGAAGAGGATGAAGCAGATAACTAATATCTGAATACTTATAAATCATGATTGAAGGAGTCATTAATCAGGAGTCATTAATCAGAAGGGAAAGAGTAAATTTAGAAGGAAGAAGGTTTATTATAACCTACATTCCGCACGACAAAATGTAGCATGAAAAACGGAGACAGGAGACAGGAGACAGGAGACAGGAGGCAATTAAAGTGGTCAATAGGAGTAAGTAATTGAGTATTTATGCTTAATATTTTCCTGAGAATCTGACTCCTGAGAAAGGTCAATGAATAGGATTTATAGAGTATAAATACGAACCCGCGCTACCATTTTTTATACTACTTTTAATATTACAACTTGACGTGCGGAATATGGGTTATAACTAATTATCCGTTAGCGTAGCTCCCCCGGAGGGGGCACATGATATAAGAGACTGTTTGTAAAGTTTTATCAGGGAAAGCGTTGGCGGAGCCTAGCGACAGCTATATCGACTTAGTGCTGAAGTCAGAGACTGTTTGTAAAATAAGTATTAAGAGACTTGTTGAGCAACTATAGTTATTTAACTTAAGAATGAAACACTTTTTCTGCTGAAATCCTTTTATAGACAGAGCAGTCGGAAAGCTGAGCATGACCTGGTAGATGGGATGGCGAGGAAACCTCGCCATATCCAATCTCCCCAATTGAAAAGTGCTAGGATATTTCCTTATATTCAATTCCCTCGCGGTTTTAACCAGAGGTAATTATCCATTATCCATTAATGAAACAGGAGTTTCACTTTTTATGTCGGCGACAGCGGAAACGCAAACATGAATTCCCCCTACTGTGGTCTACTAATCATGAAAACTACTATTATTCCTATTGTGGGCGACCTAAAGTTGTAATATAAACAACTGCCTCATCTACAGGAATACCTAAAACTTCATTCACACGATCGTCAAAGAAACCGCCGATACCACTAACACCTAAACCCAGATAAATAGCTGCTAAATTCAGTCTTTGCCCTAGATGACCTGCATCTGCATGGAGGTAACGATAAACCCGATCGCCATATTTGCCTACAGCTTTTTTCAGGTCGGCAGTATGAAACAAGACAACAGCAGCATCTCTACCTAAGTCTTGCCCTAAACACAGAAAATGTAACTCTTCTTGGAAATTTTTAAACCTAATTTGTCGCAGCTCTTGAGCCATTGGGGCATAATAATAACAACCCTCTTCTAAGCCATCTACTCCAGAAACTGCAATAAAGGTTTCAATCAAACTTAGGTCAAAATAATCAGGATTACGATCTAATTCTTGATTAAAGTAATGGTGGGGTTGATAAGTAAAGTCTAATACAGTCAATAGTTCCTTTAAAGCAATAGTCTCTCCAGTATAGACACGAGTGGAACGTCGTTTGAGAATTGTCTTTCTCAGACCTTCTAAGTTGTTACCCCATGAAATAGAGGGAGTGACAGTGGAAACTTTTGTACAAAATGGAAAGTTATATTTATCTTCTGAATGTTCTGGAGTTTCTCTTGTTTTCCAAGCAGGTACTTTTGGAGAATTTGAGTTAATGTGAGTGGCTTCATGTAAATATTTTAGCAGTTCACCATCTGCAATTAAAGGATAATCTGTTTGAGTGCCAGAAGGTAAAGCAGCTTGCCACTGAGGAAGATTTTGTTCAATATCTAGTAAGTCTGCTAGAGCAACAATGGCGATCGCCTGTTCTTGAATTGTATCCAGATAAAGCATTTGATTTACTGCTTTATCATTAAACCCCCCAATGAGATGTGGTCGATAGTTACTGAAAGCAGAAGCTAGTTCAATGTTCCCTAGTAAGTGACCTGTATCTAAAAATATTCGTCTATAGGCGCGGTCTTCGTAACGCCAAGCAGAACGATAAAAGATGGCAGTAATGGCGATCGCTAATTTTGTATTTTCTAGAGCTGGATGCCAAAAACAAGCATCCTGTAATTCTGGCCATATTCTATTGTCCCAAAATCTAAGTAATGAATGAGTTTTGGCCTGATAGTTATATAATCCTGCCGGTAATAGGGGTGTGCCACGGGAAATTAAATAAACTTCTGCTGGATACAACCCCCCAGCGGAAGGAGCTGCTCTTAAGTAATGACTTCCCATCATTGTTGGTATCTTACCAGTTAAGCCATAGCTACATACAAGTAAGTTGGATAGGTTTTCTCCTTCTTTAGAGTCTTTTCCTTGATTAATTTTTTCTTGCAGATAGGGTTTCAGGTCAATAGTTGTCCCAACTTTATACTCTTTGAATAGTATTGGTTGATTTTCCCAGTCTAGTTGGGGATTTTTACTCCGAATCGTTTCTGGGTCATATTTTGTCCGCTCATGGTAATGTTGAGCGATAGATTCTCTAATTTCTGGCATTTTTATTATTAGGATGCGTTTGACAATGATTCTAATAGACATTTCCAATAATAAAAAATCAAACCAATGACTTCCCCCTACTCCCTACTCCCTACTCTCTAATCCCTCTTTATGATTTTGACATTTATGAATGAAAATTTTACAAATCTTAAAAAAGGATTAGGATCTCAGTAATTTTTATCAGGCCATCTTAGTATGAATTCTAGTAAGTATCATAGGTATAAATACTTATTATTTATTTAATAAACGATGATTATCAACTGTTAACCAGTAGCTCTAAAAATATTAAGATGGAGAAGATGAGTGCAGAGGAATTACTATCGAGATATGCTGAAGGTCAAAGAGAATTTTGTGGTATTGATTTAAGTAATATAGAGTTGTTTGAAGCTGATTTAGAAGGAATTAATTTAGAAGGTTCTGATTTAAAAGGAGCTTATCTGCCATACGCAAATTTGAATCAAGCTAACCTTCAAGGATGTAATTTGCCAGAAGTAGAAATGGGAGATATTAAACTTTATCAAGCTAACTTATCTGATAGTAATATGCAAAAGGGAAATCTGTCGAGAGCTAATTTACGTAATGCTAATCTTCGTGGTGCAAATTTGAGTCAAGTTAATTTACAAGGTGCAAACTTATATAATGCAAACTTAACAGATACAGATTTAAGGTATGCAGATTTGAGAGGGGCTAACCTAGAAAAAGCAAAGTTAGATAATGCTAAATTGGGATGGTGTAATTTGTTTCGAGCTAGACAAGTTGATTTATCAATGGCAGAATCTGACCATACGACTATTGGACCTGATGGATATTGATTGTTAAAGAAGGTGTACGGAACTCAAAATTCAAAATTCAAAAGTCAAAAGTTATTAATGGATAATGGATAATTACCTCTGGTTAAAACCGCGAGGGAATTGAAGATAAGGAAATATCCTAGCACTTTTCTCAAGGGAAGATTGGATATGGTTAGGTAACCCATCTATCCCATCCTAGGTCATGCTCCGCATTCATGTCGGCGACAGCCGAAACGACCGCTTTTTCCCCTTGAAAGGATAGGCTTTTAACCAAGGTATTTAATTTATTAATTATTAATTATTAATTATTCGGTAATATTTTATAGGTTCAAAACTTTGACACCAAAGTAATTTTAGGAAATTATTTTACATAGAGAATTTAAAACTATTTGTGACATCTTTGAAGTGAATTGGTATTAGATGTGAAGTTTAGTTTGCATAAAAATAAAGTATTCAGTTTTCATATTTGAGGATATTTTAGAGACTTTTTATAAACAAAATACTAAGATTTGAATAGATGGGATAAATTTACATTCACAGATAATTAATATTTATTTTTCCTTCTTCTTTCTTACTTTGTTTGATATAATAAAAGTTTTGCATAAATAATAATAGTTACTGACAGGAGACAACAATAATGGCCAAAATGTACTATGACTCCGATGCTAACCTGGACATCTTAAACGACAAAACGATTGCCATCATTGGCTATGGTTCTCAAGGTCATGCTCATGCTCTGAACCTTAAAGATAGTGGCTCAAAAGTAATAGTCGGACTTTATCCAGGCAGTAAGTCTGCTACCAAAGCAAAAGAAGCAGGTCTAGATGTTTACCCAGTAGACAAAGCTGCCGAAATGGCAGACCTAATAATGATTCTCTTGCCAGATGAAGTACAAAAAACCGTCTATAAAAATGAAATTGAACCCCATCTCAAAGAAGGAAAAATCCTAGCTTTTGCCCACGGTTTCAATATTCACTTTGGTCAAGTTCTGCCTCCAGAAAACGTGGATGTAGTAATGGTAGCACCAAAAGGTCCCGGACATTTAGTTAGACGCACCTACGAACAAGGAGAAGGAGTACCCTGTCTATTTGCCATTTTCCAGGATGCTTCTGGTCAAGCCCGCGATCGCGCCATGGCTTATGCTAAAGGTATTGGTGGTACCCGCGCTGGTATTCTAGAAACTACCTTCCGGGAAGAAACTGAAACCGACTTATTTGGCGAACAAGCTGTTCTCTGTGGCGGTCTCAGTGCATTAATCAAAGCTGGGTTTGAAACCCTAGTAGAAGCTGGATATCAACCAGAACTAGCATACTTTGAATGTCTCCACGAAGTCAAACTTATAGTTGATCTAGTTGTCGAAGGTGGTCTGGCAAATATGCGCAATAGTATCTCCAATACTGCTGAGTTTGGGGACTACACTCGTGGACCTCGCATCGTTACTGATGAAACTCGCGCCGAAATGCGTAAAATCTTAAGTGAAATTCAGTCTGGTCAGTTTGCCCGCGAATTTGTCATGGAAAACCAAACAGGCAAATCTGTATTTACTGCCATCCGTCGCCAGGAAGCAGAACAACCTATTGAAGAAGTTGGCAAAGACTTACGCGCCATGTTTAGCTGGTTAAAGAAACGCTAAAAATTTCCTCGGAAAAGGGAAGAGGTCATTTCAGTTATTAGTTATCAGTTATCAGTACCTCCTACTTCAGTAGGAAACTTGAAACCTGATTTTCATATAACCTAAGATTTTCTCTTCCCTTACTTCTGTTAGCTGCTATTCTTTTTTACCAGGATTTTCCAACTCATCCACAGCTTTTTCTGTACGTTCATTAGTATTTTTACCTTTCAACCAATCAGGCCATAACCCAACCACAAATTTACGACTTTCTAAACTGGCATTTTGGAGAGGTTCAGGCATAAACTCCAGACTGTCTCCAGCAGTGACAAAAACTGTAGCCATAATGACGAATAACCATATTAGATTCTTATTCATAAGCTGATATTAATTTTAGATGTATTTGTTTAATTATAGTATTCCCATTAATAACAAAAATATCACAATTTATGATTAATTAGCATGACAAATAGTAGCACAGATATTTTTTGGTTCTATGAAGAGTAAGGAATGAGGTAATAGGAATATTCTTAACCTCTAATATAAAGTATGGTTGAATAACTGTTATTGCGAGCAAAGTGAAACAATCTCTAAAAGCTTGGGATTGCTTCCTTTTACTTGTAGTAAACATTTATTAATTTGGTATTACACCACTAAACTAATCCACTATTTTATCTGCGTCACGTCATTACCAGAAGGAAGCTATGTTTTTTGCTTCACTGGGATAAAATTAAGACTGAACAATTAGGACATAAAATATAATGTTTGAACAACAACCAGAAGCTATTCAACAAAAAGTAAAGAAGTTGGCAACTGAATCACAAAAAACAAATCCCACTGCATGGTTTGATATTTTATATTCTGAAGCTGAGGGTGATGCTACACAAATACCTTGGGCGCGTTTAACGACACATCCATATCTACAAGAGTGGTTAGATATTTCTCAACCACAAGGAGAAGGACACACTGCTTTAGTTATTGGGTGTGGTTTAGGTGATGATGCGGAAGGTCTAGCAAAGTTTGGTTTTCAGGTGACAGCTTTTGATATTTCGACTAAGGCGATCGCCTGGTGTCAGGAAAGATTTCCTGATTCTTCGGTTAACTATTTAGTTGCCGATCTATTAGCCTTAGATTCTGAATGGCATCGTAAATTCGATCTAGTAGTGGAGTCGCGGAATATTCAAGCTTTGCCAGTAGAGATGCGATCGCAAGTTATTAATTGCATTGCTCCTTTAGTGGCAAATAGGGGTACACTTGTGGTAATTACTCGCATACGGGACAATGATTCTGTACCTGATGGTCCTCCTTGGCCTTTATCGGAGAAAGAACTTGCCCAGTTTATTGAGTTAGGATTACAAGAAGTTCGGTGCGATATATTTTTATCTGAAGCGGGTGAAAATACGATTAAACAAGTTCGGATTGAATATTGTTTGAATGCTTGACATACTCCCGACGTTGTTGCGCTTAAGCGACAACGCGGGATTCTTCAGCTTGGGAAATTATGACCGCAGTTTTGATAAGCGATCGCTGCTTGACAGCTAGAAAAAGTTGTTCTAATCTAAGATTAGATAAGTATTTTGGAAAAATAGTAGCTTTTTCAGAAATTATGCAGAACCGCTATATCTAGTAGGGGTGAATGGCATTCGCCCTCTACGGATAGCGTATTGTCTAATAATTTGCGTAAGTCCTGTTATATCAAATCTGCTTGCAATGGAAGTGTTATATCAAATCCAGATAATTACTATAACCTCCGTCATTGCGACTGGAACGGAGTGGAAGGAAGCAATCTCCGCGCACCCCTGAGATTGCTTCCTATCGTCGCAATGACGACTGTTCAACCGGATTTTATATCATAAGAAACCGGGTTTGTGGGAGGTTAATGTTACTATTGTAGGGCATTTGATACAAACCCGGTTTCTCTGCTTTTTTATACCGATACTACCGGATTTGATATTATCTACCATCTCAAAAAAAGGTGCGTGACGGCAAAATTTCTGGAGTTTCCCTAAAATTGAAAAGAGCTAGACAGGGATTTTGCCACGGATGCACGGATGATGGAAAATAATGATAATCTCAGCATTTTTCAAAGGCGTTGGTAATTGGTGGGATGATTTTCTACTAGGGGTGATACCCACCAGTTACTCTGGTTAAATATTTAGAGGTATTAAAACAGATTACTTTTAAAGTTTCATCTCTTGATTTACCAACGCATTTTCAAAGGATGGCGATCGCTACATTCAGTTATCAGTTTTTCTGCCAGAGTCAAATAAAATATATCGAGCGTTCGATATAAATATTTTACTATTTATATTATGTTCGGTTAAATAGTTATTATAATTAAAGTTCGTAGTAGGGCTTCAGCCCTACTACAAACCATATACTTTATTATAAGTGATTATCCGAATATGATATAATTTACCATCTAAAAAAAGGTGCGTGACGGCAAAATTTTCTGAGTTTCCCTAAAATCCAAAAGAGGATGCCGTCACACACCCTACGATTTGCCACTTGTTATTACGAATTAACTTTTATTGTAATTGAAATCTTGTCTGCTGCACCGGAGGGAACGCGCCATTTTAGTAGCGATCGCTTAATTTCTGCTACTACTTTTTTATCTTTCAATGTAGAAGTTTCATCATCTAAAATGACTTTAAGTACGCGCTTACCTTTTACCTGCAATTCCAAAACTATTTCACCATGAATATTTGGTGGTATATTCACATTTTGTAGATACTGTTGCAGATTTTCTTGTGCTGCTCCATCTAAGCCAGTAACCTGAATAATTTGCAAAGTATTATGAGTGAGGTTTAGAGAATCTTGCTTTTTGTTATTTGCTCTTCTCCTTCTTCTTAAAGGCTTTGGATCGATAGAAATTGCTCTTTCCTTTTCTTGCTCCATCCAATCTGTTGCTTCAGATCTAGACGCATCTGAAAGTTCCAATTTAGCCATACTCATCATTGCATTTTCATCGAGTGCACTTCTTCTTCTTCTTCTTCCCACAGGGCGTGACGTCATCCGAGCACCTTCCAGATTTTTTGCTTGATATTCTGCAACTGCTGCACCAAAAATTCCCTCATAACTCACTCCTTCTGCCATTTCCAGAGGAACTTCCATCGAAATGCTCTTACCACCCGGTTCAACTCGCACCTCTTCACTAACTGCTACAAACGCTGTATATTCAGATAACAATTGATAACTCAAAGCAGTCTCTGTCACTTTACTTACCATCGACTTCTTCTCATAATCAAACATCTGATTCGTCAAATGCTTAATTTTTTGCCGTCCCCAAAGTTGAGCAACTGCCACATTGCCACCTTCAGCAAAATTAATTGGGAAAGTCTGCTGATAAATTTCTCCTCCCGCAGCAATACCATTGACTTGCAACTCACCTGCCACAACATCCTGTTTTCGCCCAAACAAAACTAAAGGTTGTTCGGCAAATAAATCTGGAATTGCCACCGGATAAACTTCTGGCGCGTCACCCTTACCATGCCAATTAATCTCAATTTGAGTCAATACAGGATTATTAATTTGCTGGAAAAATTTCTCTGCTACTTCCTCAGTCGGTTCATCCTGTCGCACGACTCTGGCAATACCCCGCCCAATTTCTGCTAAACGGTTAATCAAATATCGATTCACCGAACTACCAACGCCAAAACTATAAAGTCGGTTACCCGGTTGGAGTTTGTCTTGCACTTCCGCCAATACTGCTTTTTCATTACCAATATACCCATCAGTCAACATGACAATACTCCGCAGTCTTCCCGCAGATGGGGAGGGAAAATTCAAAACTTCCCGGATACCATTGAGCATTTCAGTGCCACCCCTAGCATTTAATCTATTGATATAGTTAATTGCCGTAGCAATATTTCTAGGTGTATTCGATAAGGGTGTTTCTGATAATTTTTGGGCTGTATTAGAAAAGTCGATAATTGTGAAAGTGTCGTTGGGGTTAAGTCTGTGGATAAAACGGCGCATTAATTCCTGACATTTGAGCAGGGGGTCTCCTCGTTGCGAACCCGAAGTATCCATCAGGAAAACAACATCTTTCGGTACAATTTCATCGCTGCGATACCGTAATGCTGGAATTAGATAAAGAGCAAAATGTCCGCCACGTTCGTCTGCTTGAGTTAATACTGTTGCTTTAGTATTATTGCTAGCAACTTGATACCGGAGGATGAGGTCTTTATTGGGGATAGTATCTTCGTTCCCTAATTTGACTGTGACAATTTCTCCCCGCTCAGATTTTTGAATTTGGTGAGATATGGAATGAACCTGAAAAATTGGCATCCCAGCATCTATTTCTACAGTGACACCAATATCATGTCCCGAACGAGTCGCCGGGGGAACTATTGGTGGGGTAATTTGGCTAGCATCGGGAACTTGGTCTGTATCCCCACTTCCATCTAGAGGCGTTCCCGGAATATAGCGAGGTCCAACTACCATCGGAAAAACAAATTCATAGTCGCCACCTTCAAACTTCAGGGAGTCTGTATAGCGAATAATTACATCTATTTGTTCCCCTGGTTTAATATTGGCGAGAGATTGAGTGAAAATATTGTCGCGCTGTTGTTCGAGTAACCCAGCAGTACGACCCTCTCGTTTAGCTTTTTGGTAAATTTGTTTTGCTTCTTCCCGTTTTTTAATATTGCCTTTAATCAGGCGATCGCCGATTTTTATTTCCATTTCATCAACGGCAGCTTCATCTGGAAGTGGGAAGACATAAGTTGCTTCTAGAGGTTCGGTGAATGGGTTTTCAAATTTTTGAGTTACTTCGACGCGGGATAGGTTGCCCGCTATTTTTGCTTTAACTTCCGTGTGTTTCAGAGGAAAAGTCAGTTTCTCCTCTGAGGATACAACGTATAATCCTGCAAGAGTTGGTGTATTTGTAGACATAAATTTGTATGCTCCTAAAGAAATTAATTAGTTTTGTAATACATTAATTCCCCTTGTAACACAAGCATTTAAGGATTGTCTGTTAAGAATTATGTATTATACCAATTCCCATGCATTAATGCTATACTTTGGTAACACTTCAGCTATTAAGTAATTCATACAGGTTAAATCACCTTTTTGCTAACTTGAGGTAATAAATATGTTAATCCAGTCTTATGTTTACTTCTCCCTCACTCCCCTACTCTAGTAAATTAGTAAATATAGAAAAGCTTTTGAGAAATGGTATTATTATGGTCAGCTTACAACAGTTTTTAGGTCAATGAACCACATTTAAAAAATGATTGCCCAATAGGGACGTTGCATGTAAAGTCCCTGCTGAGGTCTACCCAAATGGATAATTATTTTTGATCGTAATTATCAATTATCCATAGTATAGCAGTTGAAGCAAAGGTTAGGACATTTCTAAATATTGAAACCCTTTGATAGTCTACTGTTCCCTGTTCCCTATTCCCTATTCCCTAGCGCGTAGCGCTATATATAGTTTTCGCAATTCATCTGTTGAGGAAATTTGGGGAATTTGAGATACTATTGTCTCTAATAATTTCACATCATCTATTTTTGAAATATCTGATAAAATTCCCACATATTCATCACCAAACTTCAGTTTTAATCCCATTTCAATTGCCAATAATAATCCCTGTTTAATTTGAGCATCTTTTAGAGATATCTCAGCATCTTTTTGGAAGATTTGAGCATCTTTTAGAGAAATTTCAGCATTTTTTCGGGAGATTTGAGCATCTTTTTGGGAAATTTCCAGATTTTTTTCTGTTGCTATTTCATCTCCTGTTTTAATTACATTCCCATCAGCATCGCACCAACGCAACCAAGTACCATTAACATTTTCAAATACACCATTCCATAGAGTTAATCCCAAATTAACATGAGCAAACCAAGCATGATTTTTAGGAATATAAAAATTAACTTGTAGTTGAAATACTTGCAGTACAGTTTGACTAAGTTTTTGCAATGGATCGTAGACAACATAATAAGGAATTCCTAACTTTGCATAATCCGTTAATTTACTTCCTAATTCATTGCCGGGAGTCGGAGAAACAATTTCTATTACGATATCTGGTGCTTTGCCAAATTCCCAGAATAAATAAGAGCGAACATTACGCTCCCACCATTCTTTCTCACCAATAATATTCAAACTTAAAAAGACATCAGGTACAATTCCTGAATCTAAAAGATGAGAAAATAAACCCACATTGGCAGCAACAATAAAAGGAACATTTATAGGTATTTCCGCACCGCTATAAAATACAGTTGTGAGCAGACGTTGTTGTTTTTCATTAATAAAACTATCCAAGGGAGTGTCATCCTCTAGAATCATGTGACTGGTGTCTGGATCTCCATGGGGGAAGCGAGTGTCATTCTCCAGAATCATATTATTAGTGTCTGGATCTTCATGGGGCAGAATAGTCAATTTTTCTGACATAATTACCTCCAGATTAATTGGGGCATTTTTAATATTAGGACTTACACAATACAAGGTATTTTCGTCATTGCGACCTATAGGGAAGCAATCTCAAACCCTAATTTTTCGTATCTCATGCGTAAGTCCTGAATATATTATACAGGCAAAATAATAACCAATTCAACAATTAACAATTAATAATTAATAATTACCTCATTCTTATAAAGAAGAAGATTTTTCTCAAAGGAATTTTTTTTGTTTCTCCTTTAGAGGAATCAAAAAAATTAACTGTTCAATTGTTTAATAGGCAAACTTAAAATTGCTAAAATCTTAGAAACATTTATATCTTCTGCATTTTCAATGACTAACTCCTCATTATTAATAGCAACATTTTGACCAGAAAGTTTGAGAAAGCGCCAGATACGACCAGTCGTAACAGCACCATAAATACTTTCAGTTATTCTATTTCTGGCTTGGTTAAACCTCTGTGCTGCCACCATTTCTGCAATACATTGACCTAAACCTACATTTGTACTTTCATTTTTAGCTTCAACAATTGTTATTACAGGAGCTTCTATTTCTAAAGTGAACTCTGAAGCACTCAAAATGTAGTCACAAAACCCATTTAGCCCGCTGGTAATATCGACATTAAAATCTTTGCCAGAAAACAAGCTAATTTTACCATCAAATATTTCTCTTATTTCTATCAACAAGGGTGCAATAATTAACTCCGAACGAGCTTTTTCAGTATTATTATCAAAAGCAACTTTGAGATTACGTTTCAGAGTCATTTTCAAATATTCACTCGGTTCAACTAACTCGATATTAGGAAATAGATTAACCATATTAATACTAAGGTCAAAAGTCGCTTGAACTTGATTAATAGTTTTAAAATCACTGTAAGCCATTTTTACATAGTCCTTAAGTTCAAAAATAATAATAATTAAATTGTTAGCTGACCGGAATGGCGATCGCTCATTTATCTTTATTTTGTTTGGTAGGGGTTTGATCTCCAAACCCTGACAATATTGAATTGTACCAATATCACCGAATTTGATATGAGATATAGCAATTATCGAATCTCGGAGGTAAACTTACGATCCCCCTAAATCCCCCTTTTCAAGGGTGACTTTGAAGTCCCCCCCTCTTTTGAAGGGGGGTTAGGGGGGATCGAATATCTGTACCTCACAGATTAAAGAATTGTTGTAGCTAGTTTATTATTACTTCTGCTATTATAAATAAACAATCCTTTTTTTGGAGCATAATATTGATGGAAACACTCTTATTAAGTTATGAAGAAGTTGGGAAGATTGGTAAACAGCTTTATCAAAATAGTATCCGCGCTGCTGTTTAAACACCATAGAATATAGGTAAATGGTGATTATTGATATTGAAAGGGAGGATTATTCTGTTGATAAAGATGATTTAAAAGCAGCAGATTATCTCTATGATAAAAATCCCCTAGCTAGATTGTTTGGCATTCGTATTGGATATAATGTGGCTGTCTCTTTTTGTGGTAATATGGAGCCTGTTAGCGAGTGATTTCTAGTATTGTTAATAATGTTAGTTTAATAAAAAATCAGGTTATGTAGTTATGAATATCATCTTAAGTTCACAACAAGAAAAGTTTATTCAATCTCAAATTGCCAAGGGAAAATATACCAACATTGAGGAAGTTATTGATTCTGCTTTAAAACTATTAGAAAAACAAGATTATGAACAATGGCTTGATGAAACTCGCCAAAAAGTTCAGGTGGGTTTAGAACAATTAAAAAAGGGAGAAAAAGTTGATGGAGAAATTGTTATTGCACAATTAAAAGCAAAATTTCAGCAGATGCGAGAGGAAAATTTAAGTGAATAAATATAGTCTTTCTCAAGCAGCTATTCGCGATTTAGATGAAATTTCTAGTTATTTTGCTAACGTTAGTATAGAAGCAGGCGATCGCTTTGTTCAACGTTTTGCTGAGAAGTGTAGAAATTTAATTAAGTTTCCGAAGATGGGACGAAGTTATGCTGAAATTATGCCTAATTTAAGAGGTGTTCCTTTGGATGGTTATATTATTTTATATCAAGTAACTGAGATGGAAATAGAAATTGTCAGAGTAATTAGTGGATACCGTAATTTAGAGTCTTTATTTTTTGATGAAGAGGAAAGTTTATGATTAGCAGAGGACAAAGTAGGGATGCTTTATGCAACGTCCCTACAGGGTTATCATTTTTTTAGTGTGGTTCATTGAGCTGAAAACTGCTGTCATACTGATAACTGATATCTGAGCGATCGGCGATAAATGGGTTATAAAAAACTGATAACTGAATAAAGCGCCGGAAACGGTTATATGTTACACTTGACAAGTCTTTGCGCGAGAGAAGAGAAGCTAAACGAGAGAAGAGGCCAACTAATCGCTACCATCCAGAGGAATCGTTCAAGCCATGAAGCGCGTGGTATCGGGAGGTACCCCATGTAATGTGTATCTAAGCTAAAAGTTAGGTCAGAGTAATACAACCATTTCCCCTTCTGATGCCATCCGACTTCCTTTCCGAACGCTTCCCATACTTTCTTATCATACTCTCTTGTACCACCCAAACTCTGATAAATTTCCTTTTGCACAGAAAAGCCAAACTTACCATTACTGTATTTTACCCAAAGTTGGTCAATTGTACGGAGATCTGTACAAGGAAATTTATCTATATCTTCTATATCGAGCCAACTTTCCTTTTCTCGCCCTGCAACTTGCAACATACAACGAGATGTTTCCTCATCTGCTTCTTTCCACTTTCCCTCACTCAGCAATTTCTTTAATTTATTATAGTCATAAGCAACATCAGACTTGAGTTCAACTTCAGAGAACTGTAGAGAAATAGCAACAGGCATTTCAGGCCAAATTTTATTTAAAGCTTCTACCGAAATAGCTAATCCTTCCGCTCCCTCATTCTCCATATTGGTAGCTACACCCAAAACACGATCGCTCAGATCAACTACAGGTGCGCCACTATAACCTTGACGAAGGCGATCGCCTTCATTAATTAACAAATTCCAAGCTATCACCGTTTCATTATTTTGACGAGCAAAACGCTTTTTCCCTAGAGTTCCATTAACAGTTTCCAGCATAACGTTTTTATTTTCACCATAGAGATAATGACCTGCTATCCGAAACTTTTGATTTTCTGCTTCGGATAAACTTATTAGCTGGAAAAGTGGTACATTCAACTTTTCAACTCCCAACACTGCTAAATCAAAACCATTAACATCTCCTGTTGAAATAACTTCTGCCGGAATATTATTAACCAATAAATTTTCCTCACCACCCACACCCTCAACAACATGGGCACAAGTTAGCAAATAAGTATAATTATCTGCTTGATAAAAAGCAAATCCAGTTCCAATAACATTTGCTTTTTTACTACTACTAATTAAAACAATAGATTCTTCTAGGGATGGACTCATTTAATTCTAATAGATATATTTAAGAAAATACTGAATATTATAAATTATTGATGTACAATAGTAGCAAACTGTAAAGTGGCGAGAATATCGATTTTTTCTAAATCATCGTAGTCTTCAAGAATTTCCTCAAAAGCTCCTTAATTAAGAACTGCATCGCACAAGGCAAGAATTAATTAAGATTGTAGTTGAGCTTTAGCCCACTCTTGATTTAGGGCTAAAGCCCAACTACAAACAAGAAACTTACTTTGGCAGTAATTTTTAATTTTATCTCAATTTCTCAGTTGCTTTTACTTCTTCCTCTAATTAGTAGCTGACGGCTGAATGCTTATTCAAAATCCCCCTTTTCAAAGCATTTAAAATATGTAGGTGTTACCTAAGAAATTTTCTCAAACAATTTTACCACTTTACAAAAAAACTATGCACTTAATTCAAAAAAATAGGTAGACGATTTCCAAATATCCCCTACCTAAATATTTAGAGCGAAAAACTTCATCTGTGCATCCCTGACAAAATTTCTGTGTTGCCTGACTAATTTCAACTTATAAATTTTTCTGTTTATTCTTAGCAAATTTCAATAATTCTTGAGCTTCTTGATAATAAGTTGTTCCTGGTTGAACATTCTCTAACTGATTAATAATTTCCTGTAACTTACTAGTAAGTAAACCTCGATCGGAATTATCAACAGCATATTTTTGCCAATCTGCTATTAAATCTTTACCCCGCTTAAAAGCTGTTCCTGACTCCCTTTCTACTTCTAAACGCATTTTAGCTTCACTCAGTTTTACCTGATATTCTGCCAATTTAGTTTGTGCTGCTACATAACTTGGGTTATCTACAGAAATTTTCTTTAATTGATTAATTGCCTGTTCCCATAAACTGACTGCCAATTGCAATTTCTGTTCTGGATGGGGTTCATTTTCAGAAATTTTACCTGCTTGCAAAACAAATTGTCTCGCTGCTTCAATTATCACATCACTACGTTTACTACCACCAGCTAAACCCACCTCTGCTTGAAAATCTCGCTTAGTTGCTGCTAATTGTGGTTTTGCCATTTTTCCAGCAACAGTAACAGATGGAATTTGTGTTAACTTATCTATTCCAGTTTGCCAGTTAGCGATCGCCTGCTGTTTTTCTGTGGAGGTTGCAGCTTCTAGATATTGTTGTTTAGCTGCGGCAATTTTTTGTTCCGCCTCCGTTAACAATGTTTGAGCATTTTTTTCTTGAAATATCTTCGCCTCCATTCGCCCTACCTGTTTTCTCGCCGTTTCAAATTCATCTAATGTGAATTTCCAAGAACAACTGAAAAAGGTACAATATCTTTCAGGATAATAACCCAAAAACCAGACAGGCAATTCATCAAGATGTTTTTGCGCCAAAGCAACTTTTTCAGCACCAAAATTGATATCTGCGCTGGAAGTTGCCTTATTAATTAATTGGTCTGCTTGTTCAACATTAGCGATCGCCTCTCGATAGTTATAATCCATATTTATATAACTAGGAATCAAAATTATTGGTGCTACTTTCGCCACAGGTTTACGAATCATTGGATAGGGTAAATTTGCTACCCAAACTATCCCTGCCATTCCCACTAATGCAGCAGGTATCCAGGCAATTTTACTCAACATTCCTGGTGGTTTATTTGCTTTAGCTGCTTTCTGAATAACTGTTTCACTAAAATTAGGAAATTGGTCTTTTACTAAATAACTTAACTCTTCTTCTTTTAGGGGTTCTCCTGATTGGAAAGTTAACTTATCCAATCTTTTCATTACTATATTTTTTCCCACTTCCCCAACCAAATCTTCCTTAGCACATTTGTCAACTTCTACCTCTAATATTTTATAGGCTCGGTCATATAAACGTGGCATATCTTTACCTCTAGATTTATTAGTTATATTATACTCGGATAATCAGTGGAGCAAGATATCTAAAACGGTGCAATGGTTCGTTATGAGCGATTTTGAAACAATTCTGATAGCTTAGATTTTAGCCATCTAATCTACCTTATAACAATAAACTTTTTAGCTGTGTCAGTCCAGTAGATTGCGTTAAGGTACAACTCAACATATATAACTTATTGTTGGGTTTCCTTTGTCAACCCAACCTACAAAGTGTCAATACTTTTTTATTATTGTAAGCATTTAAGAGAATATGATTTGTCAGGAAATAACTAGGTTTAAATCATGTTTCTTTAGTAATAAATTAATTACGAATTTACTCGGAGATATACTTAATGACTGCCCAACCTAAAAACCAACTAATGACCTCTCAAGAATATCTGGAATGGGAGGAAAAACAACCGATTAAATATGAATATATGAACGGTCAAGTTTTTGATATGACTGGAGGAACTATTCCTCATAATTACATTGCGGTTAACTTAACTACAGTCTTAAAAAATCACCTGTGGGGTAAAGTGAAATATCAATGGCAGATGCTAAACTTGGAGTTTTTGAAGTCTGACCTTTTTATTATCCTGATCTAATGGTTATATCATGTCCGGATAATGAGTGATAGAACTCCGTTCTGCTGACCTGTTTCATGTCGCGTTTGCGTTAGCATTCCGTAGGAAAGCGAAACAAAAAATTTTTGTTTGTAGTAGGGCTTTAGCCCTAAATTATAGATATTGCTCAAGCCCTACTACAAGCTTTAATTATAACTATTCAACCGGACATGATATTACTTACAAGGAACAAGATAGAGGTGCAACTAAAATTCTTTATTATCCTTGCTTAATTGCTGAAATTTTGTCTCCTGATACTGAAGCAATTGAACGCGGTAAAAAGTTTCAAAATTATCGTCGTCTTTCTACTTTGAAAAAATATCTTTTGATTAATGCACAAAAGATGATAGTTGAATGTTTTCGACTTAATCAAAATGGCATTTTGGAACTTTCTAATTATGGGGAACAAGGATGAGGTAAATTTAACTTCTGTAGAGCTGAGTTTTCCAATTGAGGTACTTTATGAAGATGTGGTTTTGGAGGAATAGTCTAGTAGGTTGGGTGAAGCGATCGCGCAACCCAACAGATACCTATGGTTTTCACCTAACAAGTGGGAAATATCTATTGTTGTTGGGTTTCGGTCCCTCAACCCAACCTACCAGCGCGTCCAGACTAAAATTGTGGGTAAAATCTCCCCCCTCTCCTTGCAGGAGAGGGGTTGGGGGAGAGGTCTTCATTGACTCGCTCTTTACCCACATTTTAAAGCTAGACGAGGTACTACATTCTGACCACCTAGTGTGATAATCCAATACACCTATCTATGCAAATCTATGATTATCTCTAGATAGCTTGTTCTATTCCTGTTTCTACCTGGTAACGTCGGCGTTATCCAATCCACAGGCTGTCACGGTCGTTTGCTTCGCAACGCTGGCGCGAAACGCGTTAGCGGAGCTCTCACTGACCGCCATAGCTAGATTTAAACTAGCATTTAAGTCTCGATTTATAGCCAACAGTTACAACCCCCACCTCCTCATCTCCCCATCTTCCCCCTCTCTTTTTAAATAGATCCCAAATGGGTTCTATATCAGAGGATGGTCGGCTAGGCTGAAACGAGGAGCCATCAGTTGGAGTCGTAGGGCAAACGCATCTTATTTTAAAGTTCTGACAGGGCAAGGATGTCAGGCTTCTGAGTATTTATACTCATTTTCGAGCAAATATTCTCTTAGCTCATAGCCATGCAATTCACCTTGCTGATATTCAACTCCTGATATTTCAGGGCTTTGCATTAACTGAGTGTCAAACCTCACTATTTCTTGAGATAATTCAGTTATAGGACAATATTTAATCAATTGCTCTGGTTGGAGTCGGACTTGGGTAAATCTTGACAACGATTACATTCATAATTCGTCAAGAAACGACTGTATGTGTTGCTGTTAGAATCGCCGCCAGCACAGACACTCGACAGCTCCTCGATGGACAGCTCCTTGAGGGTGTTGGCCGAGATTTGGACATTTGCGATTTGGTTTTTGTTAGTTTTGGAATTGTCTAGAGATTTTTTCATTGTTTTTTGCTAGTTTTGTATAAGTTGGTTAATTTTAGTTAAGAACATGGTTATAGAGGGTTTGTTTGACATCTCCAGGGGTTGAAACACCCTGGATTCCGTGGTTTACCCACCGCTTAGGGGATAAATCCACATTTCCTTACAGCCTGAAGGGCAGACTTCTAAACTCCTCGGCATACACCAAAATCTAGCTGTGAGCTTACTTTTTTTTAGCTTTCACGAGTGGTTTTACTCACGCTGGTTGGAGCAATCTTCTCGCTGCTTTAGCTGCCTGCTTGCTTTTCCTGCGGAATGCTGCGCAAACAGCCGTCGTAGGAAATTAATTCCCCTTATACTGTCCACCGGAATTTCACCGCACTAGCGGTCTTGTCATGGCAACAAACCTTGTTCTTACTTGCTATCTCTAGTATAGCAAGTAAAGCAGAGTATAGCAAGTAAAGCAGATTTTTACTACGCTTTATTACCCGCGTGTCGTTATTCAACCAGCCGTTAAAACAGGCTGGCTAACTTCCTCCCGTTATTTTTTTAGGTTTGTGTTCAGAAAACTTTGTTGCGCATGGGACGACAATGTGGAATTCCTCAACCTCGGTTCCGGGATTAGGGGTTTTCTCCTGCCTATTTCAGGGAATCTGCTTGACTACTCCCCGGAGGTTAGTCACGGGGATTCTAAGCAGATACTACGCAACAGGATAAATCCATGTTGCTTCGTTTCTTCTTAGCTGACCAAAGATACACTCTCTGGGGACAAGTCAAAGTGCCCCTACACAGTCTGCTGTAGACAGGTGCTCGTTGGAGAAGGAGTACATCATTCCTGCCGATGAGCCGTTCCCGTCTTACCATCGTCAACAAAACAACCTGCCCAAAGCTAAGAAGCAATTCCCGCGTTTGGGCCTGGTGCATTCTCAGGTGTTGCAGACTACTATTCGTAGACTGCACGACACCTGGGAAGCTTTTCAGAAGAGGGGTCATGGATTTCCGCGCTTCAAAAAGTTTGGTCAATTCAAGTCTTTTGTGTTTCCTCAGTTCAAAGGAAACATTATTTCATTTCTTCTTTTCCCCTTGAAAGGGGAGGCTAATAAAGCTGAATTATTTAATTAATAATTAATAATTGTTAATTATTCGGTAATACTCTTACCTGAAAAACTTTTCTACATTTTATTGAGTAGGAATGTTGCATGCACTACGGACGTTGGATGCAACGTCCCTACAGTTATATTGGTTTACTCAGTCATTACTCTCCGTGCCAATCTTTCCGAGTCAAATTATGAGATTGCTTCGGCTGAAAATCTGCTTTTCCCAGAAGATTAACTTATTCTATTATCGCCTCGCAATGACAACATTAGACAGTTGAATAATTTTTGGTTGTCCTGCAACCGTAATGGTGAAGATATATATTTTTTAATTTCTTCCCATACTTCCCATACTTCCCAAACTTTTTCTACCATTACTATGCACCACCACCTAATTTTAAACATAACGCGTTAACTGCACCCGATAACGTTCTTTTTTTGTAATAGCAACCTCCCCTATTTCTAACCTCCCTTTTCCTCGAATTGCAATTAAATCTCCAGACTTAACTTGATAACTTGCCTGACTAATTTCTTTCCAATTAACTCTTACATCTCCCCCCTCAATAAAATCAACCATTTTACTACGAGACATTCCAAAACCAGCGGAAGCAACAGCATCTAATCTCATAGAAGCTTCCACAGTTGTTAACTCTTTCTTTTTCGGTTCTCTTATTCTTAAATCACTCAATTCTAAGGGTTTAACTTTAACAGGAACAGACCGAACTTGTTGGAGATTCATCTCTAAAAATTCCACCAGTTCAGGAACAACAATTGCCTGGGCACCTCGTTCTCCCAAAACAATAATATCTCCCGTTTTTTCCCTAACAATTCCTGTGCCTAACATCGAACCAAGAAAGTCTCGGTGAGTAGCAGTATCAAACAGAAAATTTCCCTCAATATTAATAGCCTTTAATTCCACACTCGAAATATCAATAGGTAAATCTGAACGAGCGATCGCTAATCTTTTTCGTTCAGCTTGAGGATAACCACCCCATGCAACTATTTCTACTTCAGTTAACTTTTGAAAAATTCTTTCTGCTTCAAATATTTCTGGTGGAGATAAAAAATCACTCTGAGTAATTTCCCAAGTTTTAATAGCTTGTTCAGCTAAGTCTATTATTCTGGTAATAGCTTCGCGATTTTCGATTCCTTTGAGAAGTTCTTCTTTTGGTAACATAATTATTTATAAGGTAAGAAGTTAAAGTTATAAATCTCATATTGTCATTGCGAGGCGGCGATCAAACAAGTTAACTCCCAGGATAAACCCTGAAGTTAGCCGAAGCAATCTCACATATACTGTTATGAATCAGATTGCCACGGGGGGGTAATTATTGAATCAACTAAAATATCTGCTTTCCCATCTCCCCTCGCAATGACATTTATATGTATATGTAAAAAAGCTAGTAGTTTTGTATTCAGTTTATAAACCAGCTATATACTTAGACTTCCTCCTGACTCCTGACTCCTGACTCCTAAAAAATCTCCTAACTTTCCGGTGCAGTATATCCTTGAATATTTTCTGGTTTAAACTGATATAAAGTACGAGTTGCCAGACGAGTCAAAGCTTCCGAACCCCGAATAACAACTAAATACTTACCTGCGTTGAGACGGTTACGATAAGATACAGCATCACCACCACCAACAATCAAACCCACTCCACCACCAACAAAAGTCCCACCCATTGCCCCCGAAATAGCCCCCAATATACCACCAATAAAATGATTGCCAAATTCGCCTGCCCAAGCAAAAGTATTCAAACCAGTAATCAAACTAAAAGTAGTACCAGCAGCAAACCCAAATGGTACAAGCCAAGTAATCATACGGAGCGCTTGTTTGCGGGCCTGTTCTTTTGGGTCAATTAGGCCATATTCATCGGCAGTTTGATACCCCCGGCCCAAGATTGCCACTTGTTTCATGGGCAAACCCTCTTTTTCCAAAGCAGAATAAGCGGCTTCAGCTTTCATACGGTCTGAGAATACGGCGACGAGATAATTCATAGAAGTTAACCAAAGCAATCTAAAATATTTCTGACAATCAATTAAATTATAGGCCCATACTGGTACTCTGAAGGGTAAAGCTGTTATTTAAGACACCAAAAAATTAAACTGAAGCAGAAGTTTCAGTAAGAAAAACAATCAAATAACCCAAATTATTCAACTAACTTCCTATGCCAAAAGTTCTTGTATCCGATCCAATCGATCAAAGTGGAATTGATATTATCTCCCAAGTAGCTCAGGTAGATGTTAAAACAGGTTTACCTGCAGAAGAACTGGTAAAAATTATCCCAGAATATGATGCTTTAATGATTCGCTCTGGTACAAAAGTCACTAAAGAGATTATTGAAGCTGCAACAGAACTAAAAATTATTGGTCGTGCTGGAGTCGGGGTAGATAATGTAGATGTACCAGCAGCAACTCGTAAAGGTATTGTAGTAGTTAATTCTCCAGAAGGAAATACAATAGCTGCAGCAGAACACGCCCTAGCGATGATGTTGTCCATGTCGCGGCACGTTGCAGAGGCTAACCAATCAGTTGTAAGTGGAAAATGGGACCGCAAAAAGTTTATTGGGGTAGAGGTCTACAAAAAAACTCTCGGTGTTGTTGGTTTGGGTAAAATTGGCTCCCATGTAGCTAAGGTGGCGAAAGCCATGGGTATGAAAATTTTGGCTTACGATCCATTTATTTCTGCAGAAAGGGCAGAGCAATTGGGTTGTAATTTGGTAGATATGGATTTATTGATCCAAGAGTCAGATTATATTACTCTCCACATACCCAAAACTGACGAAACTTATCATTCAATTAATGCTGAAACTTTTGCCAAAATGAAGCCTACAGCTCGGATTATTAATTGTGCTAGAGGTGGAATTATTGATGAAGTTGCTTTAGCTGAAGCTTTAAAAGAAGGAAAAATTGCTGGAGCTGCTTTAGATGTGTATGAAAATGAACCTCTAGAAGCTGAGTCCCCACTACGAGAGTTGGGAAAAAAAATTGTGATGACTCCTCACTTGGGTGCTTCTACTGCTGAAGCTCAAGTGAATGTGGCAATTGATGTAGCTGAACAAATTCGAGATGTATTATTAGGGTTGCCTGCTAGATCGGCGGTGAATATTCCTGGTATGTATCCTGATACCTTAGAAAAACTAAAGCCTTATTTATTATTGGCTGAGACCCTTGGTAATTTGGTCAGTCAATTAGCAGGTGGGCGTATTGATTTTCTCAATGTTCGTCTCGAAGGAGATTTGGCCAGTGGAGATAGTAAACCTGTAGTAGTGGCAGCGTTGAAGGGTTTACTATCTCAAGCTTTGCGAGAGCGGGTCAACTATGTAAACGCCTCAATTGAAGCTAAGGAAAGAGGTATTCGGGTAGTGGAAACTAGAGATGCTTCAGTCCGGGACTATACTGGTTCATTACAGTTGGAAGCAAAGGGTTCTCTAGGGGACCATATTGTTAGAGGTGCTTTACTTGGAGAAGATGAGATTCGGATTACTAATATTGATGGTTTCCCAATTAATGTTCCTCCTAGTCCATATATGTTATTGACTCTCCACCGAGATATGCCCGGAATTATTGGTAAAATAGGTTCACTTCTAGGCAGTTTTAATGTCAATATTGCCAGTATGCAGGTGGGTCGTAAAATTGTTCGGGGTGATGCGGTGATGGTATTAAGTATTGACGATCCATTACCAGAAGCAATATTAACTGAAATTCTCAAAGAACCAGGAATTAAAGATGCTTATACAGTTGCTCTTTGACATACTCTTGGGCCTAAAGGTGCAGAGATTCTCCTGAGAAGTGGAGGGAATATATATAAGACCCAAAACTAACCAAAGTTAGTCGAGGCGGTTCCCAGTAAGGCTCGAAGTCTCGAAGATCAATCAAACTGTCCTTAGATTGAGTTGAAGCAGGAAACCCCAACTTCAGTGAAGCAAGTTGGGGTACTTCACAGATAAATATATTTTTTCACCAAAATTATCCTGAATACTCCCCTCAATGGTTGTTTTTAGTTATTGGCAGTGAATATATTTCTTAAATTACCGAATAATTAAGGTAAAAAGCCTCTCCTTTAAAGGAGAAACTTGAAAAAATTTTCATGATTAGTCAATCCTATCCGTTTTCAAGGAGAGGTAATTATTGATTATTAATTATTAATTATTAATTATTAATTGTTGAATAGGACTTACTGACTCCAACCAAGAAACTGGGTTTATTAATTACCCTGATGATTTGCCGATCATAGAGGGACTTTCGTCGAGAAACCCGGTTTCTGTTTCTGCGTAAACCCTATGACTAATTAAAAAATATAAAATCTAACATAGAAAAGCTGAAATTTTTATGGCATATAACTGGTGGGAAATTAGAGTCTTATGCAACCAAAGTCTGGAGGAGGTAATTTTCTGGCGTCTGGATAGTTTTGGTTGCCGGGGGACAGCGAGTCAGGTTAAAGGTAATGATTGTTTAATATTGGCTTATTTACCAGAAGAGCAAACTCAACTATTGGACTTGTCAGCTCTGGCTTTAAATCTGCGTCAAGATGCTCTATGTATGAATTTACCTGCTCCAGTGATGGATTGGAATTTAATTGAGGAAGAAGATTGGGCAAGTAGTTGGAAGCAATATTGGCAACCTCAAGAAATTGGCGATCGCTTTCTGATTCATCCTGCTTGGTTAGCTTTACCAGAGGAGTCAGATAAAATTATCCTCCGTTTAGATCCAGGAGCAGCTTTTGGTACTGGTACTCATCCTACTACAGAATTATGTTTAGAATCGTTAGAAATGCGCTTGGGTTTGGAACCAAATCCTGAAGCTATAATTACTGATATTGGTTGTGGTAGTGGTATTTTGTCGATTGGGGCAGTATTATTAGGGGTACGTCAGATTTATGCTGTAGATATTGATCCTTTGGCGATTAGATCGACTATTAATAATGGAAAATTAAATCAAATAGAGGCGGAAAAATTAATTGTTGAACAGGGAGATATTGAGGATTTAATTAAATTAGTTCCTGAACCTGTAGATGGTATAGTCTGCAATATTTTAGCTGAGGTTATTATTGATATAATTCCTCATCTCGAAGCGATCGCTAAACCGACCACTTGGGGTATTATGAGTGGGATTTTATTAGAACAAGCTAAATCAATTGCTGATACTTTAGAACAAAATGGTTGGGTTGTAGCTACTCTTTGGAAGCGAGAAGAGTGGTGTTGTTTTAATATTCGGCGTTCTTAAATTAGGGAATAGGCAATAGGGAATGGGTAATATTTGCAGTTGTTAATTTTGGTTATTTTTTTCCCAGTCAGGTCAGGAAAAATCTAATTATAATTACTAATGTTATTGTGTAGTTATCTAGTTTATTCAAGCTTTAGAACGAAGATAAAAATAAATATAACCACTCCAATAAAATATATTCACTAAAATCATTAATCCCTTTCCTACAACAGAATTAATTCCGGGAAATACCCGCCAAGTTCCTAATAAGACTAGCAAAATTTCTATTAAAGCCACAATTGATCCATAATGGTTTGGGTCCCAATAAGAAATAGGGCTAATAAATCTATAGTTACTGAAGGGGAAAAAGTGTCTATGAGCATCATCATTATGTACTGGCAAATCTAGTAGAGAATGCAAGACTAAACTAATACAGATAACTTGCATAATTTGCCAACCAAAGTAGTAAGAAATTAGCAATCCAATTATAGCAAAAGGAATAGAATGAAAGATGGCAACAAGATTTTGGATTAATGGTTGATAATATGCTTCTGACCAAATTTTTGCCTCTGGTAAACGAGCAATAAATTTTGCCCAAAAGTAGAAAATAAAGATAGGAATATCGGGTAAAATTCCACCAATTACAATAGCCAGATTAGCTTGTGGTAGTTGAGGTTTAGTAAGAAGTGCGAGATTAATAATGGCATGACTTGGTGTATTCATTAGACAAGAGGGAGTAGGGAGTAGGGAGTAGGTTGATTTTCATTTACCTGTTTAAGCATTTTCCTAAAATCTATAATTTTCTATTTTAACTAATTTTTTGATTCATTTATGATGAGTTTCTATTTTGCCATTCTGATAAAGCTACATCGACTAAAGCATCTATGGATTTAGATTTAATAGATTTTTTTGTCATTATTTCATACATTTTTAGATATCCTTCAATATTATTGTATTCTGTTTTTCCTTGATAACTATAGCGACTGGTAATTTTGTATCCTAATGCTTTCTTCCAATCATCAGTTAAAATTGAAATTTTAATGCTTTTTAGATCGTTATATAGCATTTCTCAAATTGGTGAGATACACAAATTTTCGATTTTAGGCAACAGCGAATAGGGAATAAGGAATAGAAAAAAATACTCTACCTCATTAATATGAGAACTGCTATATTGGTTGCGCATATATTTTCGTAATGATTTAAAATGCCGATATGGTAAATATAAAAACATTTCTAAACCAGATGCACCTTTTGGAAATTGAAATCCTCCTAAAAGTTTGTGTGGTGGTTTGCAAAGTTAACCGTCTTTCCTTTTTTGATCGTAAGTAATAGTAACATTTGTACTTTTTTCTCCAATAGATTTGTCAAATCTCAAAATTTTTTCTCGCAGCTTCAAGACAATATCTTGTTTTTCAATACTTTCATTTTCTAACATTCTTAAAAGTGATTTAGGTGGTTTAGATATAGTAATTAAATCGGGTGTAGTTTGAGAGGCAAGAATGATTTTTTCTTGAGGGTAAGGAATCTGAATTTTTGAGAATAAATTTCCGTCTGTAGTCTTGATAATTCTGAAAAAATCTCCAGGTTGGAAATTTTGACTTATACTAATCCACACGAAATTCTGAAAAAAAAACTGCAACGTTATAGTTTTTAGATACGCTCTATTCTGAAAAAATCTCAAGTTCGGAAATTTTGACTTATACTAATCAACACGAAATTCTGAAAAAAAACTGCAACGTTATAGTTTTTAGATACGCTCCATTCTGAAAAATCTCAAGTTCGGAAATTTTGACTTATACTAATCAACACGAAATTCTGACAAAAAACTGCAACGTTATAGTTTTTAGATACGCTCTATTCTGAAAAAATCTCAAGTTCGGAAATTTTGACTTATACTAATCAACACGAAATTCTGAAAAAAAACTGCAACGTTATAGTTTTTAGATACGCTCCATTCTGAAAAATCTCAAGTTCGGAAATTTTGACTTATACTAATCAACACGAAATTCTGACAAAAAACTCCAACGTTATAGTTTTTAGACAGGGATACTGAGGTTGACTAACAGAAAGAAAAATACAGACTATAAATATAGCATCAAAACCAATAATTCCATAATATAATCTAGTTTCCTAACTAAACAAAGGATAGCTAAAATTGCCATTTTCTTCCCTTTGGATTACAGGGCCAACTCTTAGTGGTAAAACAAGTCGGTTAATAGAAGAATTCTGCATTAGAGGCCAACAGATTCAATCTCCCCTAAATCAAATTGTTTCTAAAGTGAGGCCAGAAAATTCTAAAAGCGATATAGCTGCCGGTACGCTCGGCCAATGCAACAATCAAATAAGGGACCTCCAACATAGTGAACCCCAAATATTAATCTTGGCCGCTAATGCAGAGAACCGCATTAATTTGATGGACCGAATTTCGGAGGCCACATCAGAACAATACCCCTATCACTCAACTACCCCATTAGGTTTTTTTGAGGATGAGGTAATCTTATTCTGGCCATTGCTAATCCAAGCCTTGGACTTGAGGGGACAGTTTCCTTTACGATTACGCCCCGAAACAGAGCAGGAACTTGCTAGCAGATTTTGGCGTCCTCATATAGAGAAACTACAACAGCCAGGAATAAGTCTAGAGCGGATAATACGTCGAATTCTAGACTTATTTCAACTGGCTGCTTTTAGTTGCACGCCCACAGAAGAAATCGGAATGATTTTACAACAGGGATTTGAGGAAGTAGGGGTTGGGTCACCAACTCCTATAGAGGGCTTCTATGCCAATATAGTAGAATTACTGCAACATTGGCGACATTGGTGTTGGCAAACAGGTTTCCTAACTTACGGCATAATCACGGAGTTGTACTGGCGGTATCTACTGCCAAACTCTACCTATCAGCAACATTTAATTCATCGCTATCCTTTTGTATTGGCAGATGATGTGGATGAATATCCAGCTATAACTTGTCAGTTGTTCGACTTTCTGTTAGATAATGGCTCTATAGGTGTTTTCACTTATAATCCTGATGGTAGTATTAGATTAGGTTTGGGTGCTGACCCGGAATATCTAGCACAACTACAGAAGCGCTGTCAAATAGAAGCATTAGACGCAGCTCAGAATTTAGCACAAGAAATAGGGGAACCTATTGTCGAATTAGTCGTCGAAAATTACCTAAATAGTTATATTTATCAACTTCCAACTTATTTTAAATCCATTCAGCGGACTTCGCGGGCAGCTTTATTACGAGAAACAGCAGAGGCGATCGTTAAAGATATAAATTTGGGTATAGTAAAACCTGAAGAAGTGGCAATAATAGCTCCTGGTTTAGATGCGATCGCTCGTTATAGTTTGATTTCAATTCTCAACCATGATGGAATTGCTGTGGAATCTCTTAAAGAACAACGTCCTCTAATTAGCTATCCGATGATTCGAGCATTATTAAGTATTTTAACTTTAGTTTATCCTGGTTTGGGTCGTCTAGTAGATCGTGATGCTGTGGCAGAAATGCTGGTGGTATTGAGTCAGAGGTCAATTACTACTACTACAGGGGAAAAAGAAATAGATGGTCAGGAAAATTTACAAAAGACTAATGATATAGATCCAGTGCGGGCAGGTTTATTAGCGGATCATTGCTTTTATCCAGATATTACACATCCACGCTTACTACCCATACAAACTTTTTCTCGATGGGATAGGGTGGGGTATCGAGCAACTCGTATTTATAATCAGATTTTAGAGTGGATAGAAAAACAGCGATCGCAACAGCAAGAACGTCAACTGCCTAATCCTATCTTTTTACTAGATAGAGCAATTCAGAAATTTTTTATTTCTAGTTATCTTTCTTATGCTCAGTTAGCAGCGCTACGAGAGTTGATGGAAACAGCAACACACTATTGGGAAGTAGAGCGCAGACTACAACAAAACTCCCAACTTCAGGTAACAGAAGCTATGACTGATGAACCGGTGAAGGAAGATTTATCCTCTAGTACAGTAGAGAAATTTATCCAGTTTTTACGTAGAGGTGTTGTTAGTGCCAATCCATACCCAGTCCGTTCAATAGGTCATTCACCTCCCGCAGTTACTTTAGCGACGATTTTCCAATACCGAGCTAGTCGCAAATGTCATAGATGGCAGTTTTGGTTAGATGTTGGCTCTCCTCTGTGGTTAAGTGGGGGTACTGCCACTCTCTACGGAGCGCCATTATTTTTGCAAGGCCAGTTAGGAAATTGTTGGACTATTGAAGATACTCAAAAATCCGATCGGGAAAGATTGCGACGAATTTTGTTAGATTTGTTAGGTCGTGTAACTTATTGCCACTCTAGTTCAGTTAATGGGTCAAATGAACATCGGATTTACCTTTGTCACAGCGATTTGGCGGTCAACGGACAGGAACAAACAGGGCCACTTTTACCTTTGGTCTATAATTCTTCGTCCCATACTGGTTAGTTAGACAATTCAGAATAAATACCTATTGTAATTTTTGGTCAAATTTAGGACTAATGAAAAATTAACAACTTTATTACTATAAAAAAAAGTATTTGTCAATAAATATCGCAAACAAATTTAAATAATATTTTTAAAGGGAGAAAAATAATGGGAGCAGGAGCATCAATTGAAAATGAGCAATTGGTTAGAGATGAATTTGGGAACTTCGGCATTATAGATCAAAATGGTAACTTTATAATAACCCAACCAGTACCAACACCAGAGCCAACACCAGAGCCAACACCAGAGCCAACACCAGAGCCAACACCAGAGCCAACAC
>NZ_JBNHEP010000295.1:46384-47936 GCF_050015995.1 Dapis brunnea BLCC-M229
CCAACACCAGAACCAACACCAGAACCAACACCAGAACCAACACCAGAACCAACACCAGAACCAACACCAGCACCAACACCAGAGCCAACACCAGCACCAACACCAGCACCAACACCAGCACCAACTCCACCACCCACAGAAGTTATCCAAGTTAGAGACGATAATGGTAACCTCATTGGTCTGATTATTAACGGTGTGTTTCAGCCATTGCCGACACCATCTCCATCAGAACCAATACCAACTGCTTCACCAGTACCACCGCCACCACCAATAGCTGTAGATGACGAAGTGACAACAAATCAAAGTCAAGCCGTTAGTTTTAATGTTCTCGAAAACGACATCGATCCTACAGGAAATGAAATATTTGTCAGTAACTTTAGCTTGCCGACAAATGGATCGTTAGTTGAAAATGGCACAGGTACTTTCACTTATACTCCTAGAGAATTCTTTATAGGAACAGACAGCTTTAGTTACGAGACAAGTAATGGAACAACAAGTTCCCTAGCGACAGTTAACATTAGGGTTTTCAATGAAGGAGCGCCAATCAGAGTAGAGGGAGTATTCCGAGGTACTCCTAATAATGAATTTTTAATTGGTAGTGATCAAGTAGATGTAATATTTGGAGCTGGGGGTGACGATAGCATCTTCGGTGAAGCTGCGAATGATGAAATCAGAGGCGATGCAGATAACGATATTCTGAATGGAGGTCGAGGTAATGATACAGTTACAGGAAACCAAGGAAATGATAATGCTCGTGGTGGGAGAGATGATGATATTGTTTTAGGAAATGATGGTAATGATGTATTGTTTGGCGATCGCGGAAATGACACTGTAAGTGGAGGAGATGGTAGAGATAGGATATTTGGTGGTAAAGGTAACGATAATGTTTCTGGTGATGCAGGAGATGACTTTGTATCTGGTGACAGAGGGGATGATGCTGTCTCAGGTGGAGATGGTAACGATAATGTTCTTGGTGGAGATGGCAACGATCTTGTTCGTGGTGATGCAGGGGAGGATTTTGTTAGCGGTGGTCTAGGCGTCGATCGCCTATTTGGAGATGAGGGAAATGATACCCTCTTTGGTGAAGAAGACAATGACCAAGCATTTGGCGGTTTTGGCAACGATTCAATATTTGGAGGTTCAGGAGCAGACCTGCTGAGTGGCGAGCAAGATAACGACACCATAGATGGTGGGGTTGGTAACGACCAAGTTCAAGGAGATTCTGGTAACGACTCTTTAGCAGGAGGTTTCGGCACAGATACCCTTTTTGGTGGTGAGGGTAGTGATACATTTGTAATTAGTCCTGAAAACGGTGGGATAGAAATTTTTGAGGCAGATGTTATTGCCGACTTTAATGGTAATACAGACTTAATTCGTCTAGGAGGTGGTCTTGGTTTTAATGATTTAGTTATTTTCCAAAGTCCTACTTCAGGAGGTCGTGATACCATCATTCAGAATGGTTCTGATGGTCCATTCTTGGCTATCTTAGTAGGAGTTGACAGTAATACTATTAATTCTGGTAATTTTATTGGTGCTGGTGGGTTTCCACCAC
>NZ_JBNHEP010000295.1:48036-53745 GCF_050015995.1 Dapis brunnea BLCC-M229
CGGTAGACCCGGTAGACCCGGTAGACCCGGTAGACCCGGTAGACCCGGTAGACCCGGTAGACCCAGTAGACCCAGTAGACCCAGTAGACCCAGTAGACCCGGTAGACCCAGTAGACCCGGTAGATCCAGTAGACCCGGTAGATCCGGTAGACCCGGTAGACCCAGTAGATCCAGTAGATCCGGTAGACCCGGTAGACCCAACACCACCGCCTATTCCCAACCTTCCACCTAATGCAGAAGATGATGAGGTAACAACTAGCCAAGATACATCTGTAGAGTTCGATGTCTTGGAAAACGATTCAGATCCTGAAGGTCAACCACTGACAGTAACTGATTTTACTTCAGTTTCCAATGGAGAATTAGTGGTAAAAAGTAATGGAATATTTGAATACACGCCGGATAGTGACTTTGTTGGTACTGATAGTTTCAGCTACACTATTAGTGATGGCGAAGGAGGAAGCGATAGTGCTAATGTGACAATTACAGTTAACGAACCACCAGAGCTAATTAACAATACTGGTATAGTAGTAGAAAAAAGTTCAGGTATACGGTTCATTACTGATAATAATTTACAAGCATCAGATGCTGACAATACTCCTGGTGAGTTAATTTACACAATTGCAGATGCTCCAGATTTAGGCGAACTAAGAATAGGAAGTAGTCCCCGGTTACGAGAGGGAGACACTTTCACTCAACAAGATATTAACGATAACTTGCTACAATTTACTCCCGATGATGCAGCAGGTAATGACTTTTTCAGTTATACCGTTGCAGATACTTCTGGCGGTCAAGTTCCTCTAACTTCATTTAGCATCGGTATTACAGATGATACCAAAACATTAACTAATGAAGCTGATAACTTCACTGGTACTGCTCTCAGTAATAATATTTTAGGTTTAGCTGGGGATGATAGCATTGATGGTCTAAGTAGCAGTGACTATATTAGTGGAGATGAAGGAAATGACTCTATTTTTGGTAACTCTGGTGATGACTGTCTATCTGGTGGCACTCAACAAGATACTCTCCGAGGAGGAGATGGCAGCGATAGCGTATTTGGTGGTGAGGGTAATGATAGCATTTCTGGGGATACAGGAAATGACCGTCTCTTTGGGGAAGCAGGTAATGATAACTTACTAGGAGGAGATGGTGGCGATAGTATTATCGGAGGAGAAGGTAACGACTCTATTCTGGGAGCAGATGGGGGAGACACCATAGCTGGCAATGCAGGTAATGATACTATTCGCAGTGGAGTTGATAACGACTCTGTAACTGGAGGAGAAGGTAGCGATCTAATAGATGGTGGTACTGATAACGATACTATTAGTAGTGGCGCTGGATCGGACACCGTTGTAGGAGGTTCAGAAAACGACTCAATATTTGGAGAAGATGGTGATGACTCAATAGTGGGTGATGATGGTAACGACACTATAGATGGTGGTTCAGGTCAAGATATCATTCTTGGTGACATAGGAGATGATTCTATCCAAGGCGGTGATAACAATGATCGGATTGATGGTAGTGTTGGCAATGATACTATGGCTGGAGGATCTGGTTCTGACAGATTGACAGGTGGTGCGGGGAACGACTTCTTCTTCTATGAGGTCGCTGACCAAGGTATTGATACAATTGTTGATTTTGATAGTAAAGGTGATGATACATTCCTGTTTACATCTGCTAACTTTGGCGGTTTAACTAAGGATGGTTTTTCTAGTGTGATTCTCCAGAACGAAAATGTTGGTTCTGAAGGTCTGAGTATTGCTGATGCAGAATTGATTATTTTTGAAGGCAAGTTTGATAATGTACAAGCAGTTAACGCTGCTTTAAATATACAAAATGGATCGAGCGCTCGCCCTGCTTTCTTTGTTTACTTGAATGGTCAACGTAACAAATATGTGCTTGGTTATGATACAAGTTTGGCTGATGATAGTCTGCCTGCTTTTGAGTTGGGTATCCTCCAATCTATTGAACCTGGAGAAGACCAAATTTCAACTATTATTGAGGCTGATGATTTTGACTTTATATAAGAATTAGGGAGTAGGGAGTAGGGAATAGGGAATAGGGAAGAAGGAAGAAGGAAAAACCTTTTATTTTCTTCCATTTATAAGAGAAGAAGGAATTAAGTAAAAAATTTCTATTCCTTTACCTTTGTCAATAGGGAAGTGGGAATAGGGAAGAAGGAATTAATTCATTAATGGAATAGTGGATAATGAAAACTATCTCTAATTATCAATTATCAATTATCCATCTCCCTAACAAAAAAATAATTATTAGGAAAAATCAAGATGACAAAAAGAGTTAAACAACAAGTCGAACTACCACCACCAATTTTTATTGAAGGTTTAGGAGAGGGAACTATTCTCAGCGACTCCATAATTGGAAGTCTAATAGCAGATACAATTTTAGCATTATCTGGAGATGATACAGTTTTTGGACTAGATGAAAATGACGCTCTCCTAGGAGATGAAGGTCAAGACAAAATGAACGGCAATGCAGGAGATGATTTTCTCGATGGAGGTCTGGGAGATGATTGTTTACGGGGGGGGAAAGATTTAGATACTCTCCTAGGAAATAGTGGTAACGATATATTATTTGGCGATCGCGACAGTGATACTATCTTGGGCAGTGAAGGTGACGATACTATTTTTGGAGGTAAGGATAATGATAGTATTGTGGGTGGTGGAGAAGATGACCTATTATTTGCCGATCGAGGCAATGATGTAGCTGATGGAGATATTGGCAATGATACAATAGTTGGCGGTACAGGTGACGATCGCTTATTAGGAAATGATGGTGGAGATACCTTGTTTGGAGAAACAGGTAGAGATACTCTAGAAGGAAACACAGGAGATGATGTACTTTTAGGCGGAAAAGATGCAGACTCCCTAGAAGGAGGAGTCGGTGCAGACTTTCTGTCAGGAGATATTGGTGCAGATACAGTGACAGGTGGTACTGGGCAAGATACCTTTAATATTTCATCCAACTCAGGAGGTCCAGGAGTTAGTAGTGCAGATGTTATTAATGACTTTAGCAATGAAGATTTAATTGGTCTCAGCAATGGTTTGAGTTTTGAACAACTAAGTATTTTTGCATCAGAAGACAACCCTGATAATACAATTATTAGTGTAGGTGGTACTAATGGTGATTTCTTAGCAGTATTAGTAGGAGTTGAAAGTAGCACTATTGACTCTAGTGATTTTGTAACAGTATCACTACCTATACCCACTCCTACGCCAACCGTAACACCCACTCCCACGCCAACCATAACACCCACTCCTACGCCAACCGTAACACCCACTCCCACGCCAACCTTAACGCCAACACCCACACCAACGCCAACCGTAACGCCAACACCCACTCCCACACCAACGCCAACCGTAACACCCACACCAACACCCTCTAACCTGCCACCGGAAGCAGAAGATGATAACTTCAGCACTAATCAAAATGAACCATTAACTATTACTGCTCAAGAATTGCTAGAAAATGACTCTGACCCGGAAGGAGATCCTCTGAGTATTTCGGCTATAGGTACACCGGAAAACGGATCGTTAGTAGAAGAAAATAGTACAACCTACACATATACTCCCAATGTGGGATTCCTAGGAGATGACAGTTTCAGCTATAGTATTAGTGACGGGAATGGTAATTCCGATACTGCTCAAGTCAACATCAAAGTTAATGACCCACCTCAACTCGTCAACAACCGAGGTATTATCGCTGAAAAAAATGGACCCAGACAAAATATATTAAATACCAATCTTTTAGTGACAGACACCGATAACACAACAGAAGAAATTACCTACAACATTATTAGAATACCAACACAAGGTAATCTTAGGTTAGTTGATGAAACTCTTAATCAAGGTGATACTTTCTCTCAAGCTGATATTAATAACAACTTAATTCTATATACTCCAGGTAGTACAGCAGGTAATTTTCCTTTTTCCTTTTCTGTTTCCGATAGTGATGGTGGAACTATTCCCAGCACATCTTTTAGCATTACAGTTGTTGATAATGTGACTGAAGGAGGCAATGCCAATAATACAATCAACGGTACTCAACAAAGTGATTACTTGATAGGAAATGCAGGCAACGATACTCTTAGTGGTCGTGGTGGAGATGATGTTTTAGATGGTGGACCTGGAGAAGATTCCTTATTAGGTGAAGCTGGTAACGACTCTTTGTTTGGAGCACAACAAACTGATACATTATTTGGAGGAGTAGGTAACGATACTCTTGACGGTGGTGCTGATAATGACTCTTTGTTAGGAGAAGACGGCAGCGATCTGTTATTAGGAGCAGAACAACAAGATACTCTTGCAGGTGGACTGGGTAACGATACCCTTGACGGAGGTACAGGTAATGATTCTCTATCTGGTGCAGATGACAACGACTCCCTATTAGGAGATGCGGGAAATGATACTCTCACAGGTGATTCCGGTAATGATACTATTGATGGGGGTGCTGATGATGACCGTATTCTAGGCCAAACTGGCAGCGATAGCTTATTTGGTGGGCCAGGTAATGATAGGGTTATTGGTGGTATCGGTGATGACTCTGTGGGTGGTGGTGCAGGAGTTGACACTCTCAGTGGTAATGAAGGAAATGATTTTCTCCGTGGCGATGAAGGAAATGATTCTATCGATGGAGATGTGGGAGATGATACATTAAACGGAGGGTTTGGTGCGGATAGATTAACTGGTGATGAGGGAGATGATGCCTTCTTTTTTGAAGTTCCCAACGAAGGAGTAGATGTGATTACTGATTTTAATGGCAGTAATGTAGATGTATTCTTGTTTAGGTCGAATAATTTTGGTAATTTAACTAATCCTCCTGGTACTGCTACAGAATTTTCTAGTGTGATAATTTCTCTGGATAATTTAGGTTCACAAGGTCAAGATATTAGCGAACAAGAACTGATTATTTTTGAGAATAGATTTGAAAATGTACAGCAAGTCAATTCTATTTTAAAAAATCAAAATGGTTCTGGTACAGGTCCTGCTTTCTTTATTTATGTAAACAATAGTTTGAATAGCAAAGTTATTTTAGGATATGACCCTAATCTTGATGATGATGCTAATCCTGCTTTTGATTTAGCAGTCCTTAATAATATTCCTGTTTTTCCTGATGCTATTAATACTACTATTGATTCTTCAGATTTTAAGTTTATTTAATTAGAGGAGGTGATATTATAGCTGAAGTCAGAAGTTAGAAGTCAGAAGTCAGAATTTAAAGTCGCAGTACGGACTAAAAGGGTAATAAACCCTGTTTATTGTTTGGGCGCGTAAGTCCTGTTGATAACAAGTAATATCATGTTCGGTTGAATACTTATAAATCATTAGACCTCTCCAGAAAAGAGGGAACAGGGAACACTTAACAGGGAACACTTAACCCACCCCTAACCCCTCCCAGGAGGGGAGTAATTGATAATTTATCGATAAGAATTGATTCTATTTTTAATTTTTGGAGATGTCTATTAGGAAGAAGTCAGTAATCAGTAGTCAGGAGGCAAAGACTAAATTTAGAAGGAAGAAGGTTTATTATAACTAATTATCCGAACATGGTATAATTAGCTAAAAAACTACTTTACTGTAATTAATTAACCGGATATAATATTACTTAATACTTAGAAAATTTACATAAAATCATCTGAAATTATATTATGTTCGGTTAAATAGTTATTATAATTAAAGTTCGTAGTATAGCTCT
>NZ_JBNHEP010000296.1:0-675 GCF_050015995.1 Dapis brunnea BLCC-M229
AGTTGCTCTTGGCAGTTATAATCATTCCCTACCCCATCATATTGAGTGGATACCTTGAGTATTAGCTAGGGGACGCCCGATGGGAACAGTTTTAGCATTGTAGTTGTTGGAGTTATCTACCGGATAGGTGAGGGCGCCAACTGTAGTTTCTGTAGGTCCGTAATGATTGAGAATACGACATTGAGGGGAGTGCTGTTTGATGTTGGCAATTAAATCCCAAGTTGCTGCTTCCCCTCCCAAGATTAAACATTGACGTGGCAACAAAAAGGGAGATGGGTTTGATGTTAAAAGTGCAGAGAGATGAGAAGGAACAATTTTTAAGTAGTCGATAGGATAGCGTTGAAAATAATTTGCTAGTGCTGTTGCATCGGAAGCGCATTCTTGGGAAATAATGTGCAGACATCCCCCACTGCATAAAGTCGGGAAAATAACTGTGTTACCCAAGTCAGCAGCAAAAGTGGAGACTATTGCGGATGTCGCAGTAGAAGAAACTTGGAGCTTTTCTTGGATACCGTGCAGATAATTTAGAATTTGCCCGTGTTCGATCCCCACACCTTTAGGTTTACCTGTGGAACCGGATGTATAGAGAATGTAGGCAAGATTTTCAGCGGTGACATTGTTGGTGGGATTTCTTTGTGACTGTTGGCCAATAGTAACCATGACATTTGTTGTCAA